>JASHQW010000145.1 GCA_030038875.1 Gammaproteobacteria bacterium
CTACGTCCACTACTGCCCGAACGAGACCATCGGCGGAGTGGAGTTTCCCTACGTGCCTGCAACCCACGGCGTGCCCCTGGTCGCCGACATGTCCTCCACCCTCCTGTCGCGCCCGATCGACGTGAGCCGCTTCGGCCTCATCTATGCCGGCGCGCAGAAGAACATCGGCCCCTCCGGGCTCGTGGTGGTGATCGTGCGGGAGGACCTCCTCGGGCGCGCCCGCAAGGACATCCCGGCCGTGTGGGACTATTCTGCGGTGGCGGCGGAAGGGTCGATGTTCAACACGCCGCCGACTTTCTCCTGGTACCTCGCGGGGCTCGTGTTCAAGTGGCTGAAGGCCCGCGGCGGACTCGCCGCCATGGGCGAGCGCAACCGCGTGAAGGCCGAGCGGCTCTACGCGGCGATCGATGCGTCCGGGTTCTACCGCAACCCGGTGGCACGCGAGTGCCGCTCGTGGATGAACGTGCCCTTCACGCTCGCCGATTCCTCGCTCGAAGGCGCCTTCGCCACCGAGGCGCGCGCTGCCGGGCTCATCAACCTCGAAGGCCACCGCTCGGTCGGCGGCATGCGCGCCAGCATCTACAACGCCATGCCGCTCGCGGGGGTCGAGGCGCTCATCGCCTTCATGCAGGACTTCGAGCGCCGCAAGGGCTGAAGCCGCCCCATGCGCTACCGCATCCTGACCCTCAACCAGATCAGCCCGCGCGGCCTCGAGCGGCTGCCGCGCGAGCTCTACGAGGTCGGGCCCGACGTCGCGGACCCGGACGCGATCCTGGTGCGCTCCGCCGAGCTCGGCGCCGCGGCCATCCCCTCCGGGGTGCGTGCCATCGCCCGCGCCGGCGCCGGCGTCAACAACATCCCGGTGGCGGAGATGAGCCGGCGCGGCGTGCCCGTCTTCAACTCCCCGGGCGCCAACGCCAACGCGGTCAAGGAGCTGGTGCTCGCGGGCCTCTTGCTCGCGGCACGCAACTTAGGTCCCGCCTGGCTCTTCACGCGCGCCTTGCGCGGCGACGATGAGGCGATCGAACGCGAGGTAGAGCGGGGCAAGAAGCAGTTCGTCGGCTTCGAGCTCCCCGGGCGCACGCTCGGCGTCGTGGGCCTCGGGGCGATCGGCGTCGAGGTGGCGAATTCCGCACTGGCGCTGGGCATGAAGGTGCTCGGCTACGATCCGCAGATCACCGTGCAGCGCGCCTGGCAGCTGTCGGCGAGCGTCGAGCAGGCCTTGTCGCTCGAGGACCTGTTCGCGCGCGCCGATGCGATCACGGTGCACGTGCCCTTGAACGAGGCCACCACGGGGCTGGTGAACGCCCGGCGCCTCGCGCTCATGAAGGAGGGCGGAACGCTGCTCAACTTCGCGCGCGCCGGGATCGTCGACGATGCCGCGGTGATTGCGGCGCTCGAGGCCGGGCGGCTGCGCGGCTACGTGTGCGACTTCCCCAACAACGCGCTCAAGGACCACCCGAAGGTCGTCACCCTGCCGCACCTCGGCGCCTCGACGGGGGAGGCAGAGGAGAACTGCGCCGTCATGGCGGCCGAGCAGTTACGCGAGTTCCTCGAGAACGGCAACGTGAGGAACAGCGTCAACTTTCCCGAGGCGGTGTTGCCGCGGCTGCCGAACACGACGCGTCTCGCGATCGCCAACCGCAACGTGCCGAACATGGTGGGCCAGATCTCGACCGCGCTCGCGATGCACCGCATCAACATCGCCGACCTCCTCAACAAGTCGCGCGCTGAGTACGCCTACACGCTCATCGACGCCGACGGCACCCTCGGCGCGGAGCTTCTCGGCGAGATCCGCGCCATCGAGGGCGTGCTGTCGGCGCGCATCGTATGAGGAAGCCGCGCGCGAGGCCGGCCGCGCGCCAGGGGGCGTCCCCCGGCAGCGCGCCGCCGCAGCGTCCCGGCCTCGAGGAGGTGCGTGCGCGGATCGATGCCGTCGACGTCGAGATCCAGCGCCTGATCAGCGAGCGGGCCAGGCTCGCGCAGCTGGTCGGCGTCTCCAAGAGCGGCGCCAGCGGGCGCACCGTGGACTTCTACCGCCCGGAGCGCGAGGCGCAGGTGCTGCGCGCGGCGCGCGAGCGCAACGAGGGCCCGCTGCGCAACGAGGAGGTGCTGCGCCTGTTCCGCGAGATCATGTCGGCGTGCCTCGCGCAGCAGGAGCCGCTCAAGGTGGCCTTTCTCGGGCCGGAAGGCACCTTCACGCAGACGGCGGTGCTCACCCACTTCGGGCACTCGGTGCGCGCGCTGCCGCTCGCCTCGATCGATGAGGTGTTTCACGAGGTCGAGGCGGCCAACGCCGACTTCGGCGTGGTGCCGATCGAGAACTCCACCGAGGGCACGATCAACCATACGCTCGACCGTTTCCTCACCTCGCCGCTCAAGATCTGCGGCGAGGTCGAGCTGCGCATTCGCCATCACCTCATGGGGGCCGTGAGCGAGATGGCGCGCATCGAGCGGGTGTGCTCGCACCCGCAGTCCCTCGCCCAGTGCCGCGTGTGGCTCGAGGAGCATCTGCCGGGCGTCGAGCAGGTGCCGGTCGCGAGCAACGCGGAAGGAGCGCGGCGCGCACGCGACGAGAAGGGCAGCGCCGCCATCGCCGGCGAGACCGCCGCGGAGGTCTATGGGCTGAAGATCCTGGCGGCCGAGATCGAGGACCGCGCCGACAATACCACGCGCTTCCTGGTGCTCGGGCGCAAGCTCTTCTCGCCGAGCGGCGCGGACCGCACGACGCTCCTCGTGTCGGTCGGGCACACTGACGC
This sequence comes from Gammaproteobacteria bacterium, assembly GCA_030038875.1. Lineage (GTDB taxonomy): Bacteria > Pseudomonadota > Gammaproteobacteria > Steroidobacterales > Steroidobacteraceae > 13-2-20CM-66-19. The sequence continues at coordinate 2,760 of JASHQW010000145.1, forward strand.
GCCCGGAGCGCTCTATCGGCTCCTCGAGCCGCTCGCCCGGCACAAGGTGAGCCTGACGCGCATCGAGTCGCGCCCCTCGCACCGGCGCAAGTGGGACTACGTCTTTTTCATCGACTTCGAGGGGCACGCCGACGAGCGACACGTGAAGAAGGCGCTCGGGGCGCTCAAGCGCCGGGCCTCGCTCTTTCGCGTGCTCGGCTCCTACCCGCGGGCGGTGCAATGAGCGCCGGCGCCGCTGGCAGCGCGCCGGCGCGCTACCGCGTGCAGCCCGGCGGGCGCATTGCCGGGACGCTCACCGTACCCGGCGACAAGTCGATCTCGCACCGGGCGCTCATGCTCGGCGCGATCGCCGACGGTGACACCCACATCACGGGCTTTCTCGCCGGCGAGGATTGCCTCTCGACCGCGCGTGCCCTCGCGCAACTCGGCGTGCGCATCGAGCGGCCGCGCGAGACCGAGGTGCGGGTACACGGCGCGGGCGCCGGCGGGCTCACGGCCGCCGCCGCCGCGCTCGACATGGGCAATGCCGGCACTGCCATGCGGCTCTTCACGGGGCTCCTCGCGCCGCAGAAATTCAACTCGACGCTCGTCGGCGATGCCTCGCTCATGCGCCGGCCGATGCAGCGCGTGGTGGTGCCGCTCGCGATGATGGGCGCGCAGATCCGCACCCATGACGGGCGCCCGCCCGTGGAGATCAGGGGCACGCCGCACCTGCGCGCGATTCACTACAGTCTTCCGGTCGCGAGCGCCCAGGTGAAGTCCGCGGTACTGCTCGCCGGGCTCTATGCCGCCGGGCGCACGCGCGTCACCGAGCCCGCTCCGTCACGCGATCACACCGAGCGCATGCTGGGTGCCTTCGGGGTGCACCTCGAGCACGAAGGCCGCAGCATCGCGCTCGACGGCGGGCAGAGGCTCAAGGGCACCGCGATTGCGGTCCCGGCGGACTTCTCCTCGGCGGCTTTCTTCATCGTGGCCGCCTGCCTCGCCGCCTCTCCGAGCCTCGAGCTCACCAACGTCGGGGTGAACCCGACGCGCACCGGGCTGATCGAGCTGTTGCGGCGCATGGGGGCGGACATCCGCGTGCGGCCGCGCGCCGCCGGGCATTCGGGCGGCGCTGAGCCGGTCGCGGACCTCGAGATCCGCCCGAGCCCGCTGCACGGTATCACGGTCGCCGAAGCCGAAGTGCCGCTCTCGATCGATGAGTTTCCGGTGTTCTTCGTCGCCGCGGCGTGCGCGACCGGCGAGACGCTGGTGCGCGGGGCGCTCGAGCTGCGTGTGAAGGAGAGCGATCGGCTCGCGGCCATGGCGCAAGGGTTGAGCGCGCTCGGCGTCGAGAACCAGCTGCTGCCCGATGGGCTCTGGGTCCGCGGCGCCGAGGGGCTCACGGGGGGCACGATCGACAGCCGTGGCGATCACCGCATCGCCATGGCGTTTGCGGTCGCGGCGCTGCGGGCCTCGGCGCCGATCGAGATCCTCGACGTGGCCAACGTGGCGACCTCGTTTCCCGGTTTTGCCGAGACCGCCCGCGCCGCCGGCTTGGGCGTCGAGGCGCTCTGACGTACCCTCGGAAGCCTCGTGTCCGGCTCTGCCTGCCCCGTCGTCACCATCGATGGCCCGAGCGGCTCGGGCAAGGGCACCATCAGCCGCGCGGTCGCGAGGCATGCCGGCTGGCACCTTCTCGACAGCGGCGCGCTCTACCGCCTGGTGGCCCTCGCGGGCGCCACCGCGGGCCTTCCGCCCGATGACGTGGCCCGCCATGCGGCGCTCGCGAGCGCCATGCGCGTGGAATTTGGCTGGACGGCGGGCGGCGAGGAGCAGGTACGGCTCGACGGGCGCGACGTGAGCCGGGACATCCGCTCCGAGAGCGCCGGCGCCGGGGCCTCGCGCGTCGCGGCCTGGCCGGAGGTGCGCGCCGCGCTGCTTACGCGGCAGCGGGCCTTTGCCGAACCCCCGGGATTGGTCGCGGACGGCCGCGATATGGGCACCGTGGTCTTCCCCCAGGCCGACCTCAAGATATTCCTCACGGCTACCCCCGAGGAACGGGCCCGCCGGCGGTATAAGCAGTTGAAAGACAAGGGGTCCGATGTTAGCCTTGCCGCCCTTTCGCGCGAGATAGCCGAGCGGGACTTGAGGGATCGGACCCGCCAGGTCGCCCCGTTGCGTCCGGCCGCCGATGCCTGCGTCATCGACTCGACCGGTCTCAACATCGAGGCGGTCGTCGCAAGGGTGCTGGAACTGGGGGTCGCTCGTCGCCTGTGGTCTCGAGGCCGCTCGCTTTAGTCACGCGCTGAGGAAGGTTATGTGAGGTGGGTGCCTGCGGGATGCGGGTGCCTGGTACGTTTTTCCTGGGTCTCAGGGATGGGGTCCGGAGGTCGCACGCACAGCGTGCAAAGTGAAGGTATGTCAGAAAGTTTTGCCCAGCTCTTCGAGCAAAGTCTAGCCAACCAGCGCATCCGCCCCGGCATGATCCTGACCGGGCTCGTGGTGGACGTCACCCCCGACGTCGTCATCGTCAACGTGGGGCTCAAATCCGAAGCCGTCATCCCGCTCGAGCAGTTCAAGAACGAGCGCGGTGAGGTCGAGGTCAAGTCCGGGGACCAGGTGGAGGTGGCCCTCGACTCGGTCGAGGACGGCACCGGCGAGACGCGCCTGTCGCGGGAGAAGGCCAAGCGCGCCCGCACCTGGACGCGGCTCGAAGAGGCCTTCAACAAGTCCGAGATCGTGACCGGCGTCATCACCGGGCGCGTCAAGGGCGGCTTCACGGTGGAGATCGAGAACGTACGGGCGTTCCTCCCGGGCTCGCTCGTCGACGTGCGACCGGTGCGCGATACCTCGTACCTCGAGGGCAAGCCGCTCGAGTTCAAGGTCATCAAGCTCGATCAGAAGCGCAATAACGTCGTGGTCTCGCGCCGCGCGGTCGTCGAGCAGGAGTTCTCCGCCGAGCGTTCCGCGCTCCTCGACAACCTCCAGGAAGGCTCGGTGGTACGCGGCACGGTGAAGAACCTCACCGACTACGGCGCCTTCGTCGACCTGGGCGGCATTGATGGTCTGCTGCACATCACCGACATGGCGTGGAAGCGCGTCAAGCACCCGTCTGAGGTCGTGAAGGTGGGCGATGAGGTCGAGGTGCGCATCCTCAAGTTCGACCGTGAGCGCTCGCGCGTGAGCCTGGGGCTGAAGCAGCTCGGTGCCGATCCCTGGGAGAACATCGCGCGGCGCTATCCGCCGGGCACCCGGGTGTTCGGCAAGGTCACCAACATCGCCGACTACGGCGCCTTCGTCGAGATCGAGGACGGCGTCGAGGGCCTGGTGCACGTCTCGGAGATGGACTGGACCAACAAGAACGTCAACCCGGCGAAGGTGGTGCACAGCGGCCAGGAAGTCGAGGTCATGGTGCTCGACGTCGACGAGGAACGGCGCCGCATATCGTTGGGACTCAAGCAGTGCCAGGCCAACCCGTGGAAGGAGTTCGCCGAGAACTACAACCGCGGCGACAAGGTGGCCGGGCAGATCAAGTCGATCACCGACTTCGGCATCTTCATCGGGCTGCCGGGCAACATCGACGGTCTGGTGCACCTCTCGGACATCTCCTGGGACCAGCCGGGCGAGGAGGCGGTGCGCAACTACCAGAAGGCTCAGCAGATCGAAGCCATGGTGCTGTCGATCGACCCGGAGCGCGAGCGCATCTCGCTCGGCATCAAGCAGCTCGCCAAGGATCCGTTCTCGGCCTACATCGCCGACAACCCCAAGGGCACGATCGTCAAGGGCGTGGTGAAGGAAGTCGACGCCCGCGGCGCGATCATCGACTTAGGGAACGGCATCGAAGGTCAGCTGCGCGCCTCCGAGCTCGGCCGCGATCGCGTCGAGGACGCGCGCGCGGTGCTCAAGGTCGGGGATGAGATCGAGGCCAAGTTCACCGGCGTCGACCGCAAGTCGCGCACCATCTCGCTGTCGATCAAGGCGAAGGAGGCGCACGACGAGGCGGAGGCGGTGCAGAGCTACCGCTCCGAAGCGGTGCCGAGCGGCACCAGTCTCGGCGACCTGCTCAAGGAGCACATCAACTCGGGCAACGAGCGCGGCAGCTGAAGCGCCATGACGAAGTCCGAGCTCATCGAGATCATCACCACCAAGCAGAAGCACCTGCCCGCCAAGGATGTCGAGCTGGCGCTGAAGCAGATTCTCGAGATCATGAGCGATGCGCTCTCGCAGGGAGAGCGCATCGAGATCCGGGGTTTCGGCAGCTTTTCATTGCACTTCCGCCCGCCGCGTCAGGGGCGTAATCCCAAGACCGGCGAGGCGGTGGCGCTCTCGGGCAAGCACGTCCCGCACTTCAAGCCGGGCAAGGATCTGCGCGAGCGCGTCAACGACGGCGCCGGCCGCCCGATCCGCGACTGACCGAAGCCCCCGGGGACGGGCGGTTACACCAGCGCCCCGCGGACCTGCTATCGTCAGTGCCGTGTTTGAGCTCCCTCCGGTCTTCCTGGCGCTGGCCTTCGTCCTGGTGGGCCTCGCCACGTACTTCCTCGGACGCCGCAACGGCGCGGCGCGCACCGTGCGGCTGCCGCGCGACTACTACGAGGGCCTCGATCACCTGATCAACGACCGCTTCGACCACGCCGCGGAGATTTTCGCGCGCATGGCCGAGGCCGACGGCGATGCCGCGGAAATTCAGTTCGCGCTCGGGAGCCTGTTCCGCCGACGCGGCGAGGTCGAGCGCGCGATCGCGATCCACTCGCGCCTGCGCGACCACGGGGTCGGCAACATCGCCGACAAGGCCGCCTTCGCCCTCGCGCTCGACTACCTGAGCGCGGGCCTTATGGACCGCGCCGAGCAGGTGCTGGAAGAGCTCGCCGCCTCGCGCGAGTATCGCAATGCCGCGCTCGATCACCTGCTGCGCATCTACGAATCCCAGGGTGACTGGGCCAAGGCGCTCAAGATCTTCCACGCGCTGCCCGCGAGCGTGCAGCAGGAGCGCCGGCGCGAGGCGGCCCACTATCTGTGCGAGCTCGCCGAGCACGCCCTGCTGCAGGGCGATCCGGAGCGCTCGCGCACGCTCCTGCGCCAGGCGCGCACCCATCAGAGCGAACTGCCGCGGGCCGACATCCTCACCGCGCGCATCACCGAGGGCGAGGGTGACGCCGACGGCGCGCTGCTGCTTTATCTGCAGGCGCTCGAGATGTCGCCCGGGCTCGCGCTCGAGGTCATTCCGGCGGTGCTGCGCATCGCGGGTGCCAACGGCGGCACCGACGTCCTGCACGAGCTCGGCCGACGCCTCCGGCAAAGCGGCCGCGTCACGCCGCGGCAGCTCGCCTGGCTGCTCGCGACCGCGGTCCCCCCCGGCGAGGTCGCGCGCCTGCCGGGAATCGCCGCCGAGCTCGGGCCGGGCGTGCAATCGGTCGCGGATGCGACCTCACTCAGTGCGCTGCTCACCCGCATCGGGGATGCGGGCGGGCGTTATCAGTGCGAGGACTGCGGCCTCAACAGCATCGGCTGGTACTGGCATTGTCCGAAGTGCCGCTCGTGGGACAGCCTGCGGCCGGCGGTCTTCAAGTGGGCAGAGCGCGCCGATCAGAGCGCGCATCCTACCTAAGGAGAGATTCTCCATGACCCTTTCGAGGCCGGCGATCCGCACGGCCGTGTTCCCAGTGGCCGGCCGCGGCACGCGCTTTCTGCCCGCCACCAAGGCGAGCCCGAAGGAAATGCTCCCGGTGGTGGACAAGCCGCTGATCCAGTACGCCGTGGAGGAAGCGCTGGCCGCCGGTGCGCGCCGCCTGGTGTTCATCACCGGCGCCTCCAAGCGCGCCATCGAGGATCACTTCGACTCCGACCAGGAGCTCGAGAACATGCTGCAGAGCCAGGGCAAGAGCGACCTGCTCAAGCAGCTGCGCAGCGTGCTGCCCTCCTATGCCTCCTGCATCTACATCCGTCAGCCGGCGCCCTTGGGGCTCGGGCACGCGGTGCTGTGCGCGCAGCCGGCAGTCGGTGCCGAGCCCTTCTTCGTCCACCTCGCCGACGACCTCATCAGGAGCGAGGTGGCGTGCCTCGCGCAGATGGCGCGCGTGTACGAGACCAAGCGCGCGAGCGTGCTCGGGGTCGAAGCAGTGGCGCGCCGGGACACGGAAAAATACGGCATCGTGGCCGTCGAGGGCGACAACGCGGTTACGAGCCGCGTGCGCCGCATCGTCGAGAAGCCGAAGCCCGCCGATGCTCCCTCGAATCTCGCCGTCGTCGGCCGCTACGTGCTGGCGCCGGCGATCTTCGAGCACCTGGAGAAGATCGGCCAGGGAGCGGGCGGGGAGATCCAGCTCACCGACGGCATCGCGGCGCTGATGCGCGAGGAGGCCGTGTACGCCTACCGCTTCAGCGGCAAGCGCTACGACTGCGGCAGCAAGCTCGGCTACCTGCAGGCCACGGTCGAGTACGCCCTCGGACATCCCGAGCTCGGCGCCCAGTTCCGCAAATACCTCGAAGGCCTCCGCCTCACGGCAGCCAGACGGTCACCCGCGCGCCGCCGCCCGCGCGGTTCGCGAGGCTCAGCCGCCCGCCGTGCGCCTCGACGATCTCGCGGCAGAGCGTGAGCCCGAGTCCCGTGCCGGTGGGCTTGGTCGAGTAGAAAGGCAGCAGCGCATCGCGCAACGCGGCCTCGCTCAGGCCGGTGCCGCGGTCGGCGACCTCGATGCGAAAGCCCGGCGCGGTGTGCCGCACGGCGAGCGTGATCTCTGCGGGCTGTGAGCCGGATTCGGCGGCGTTCTTCAGGAGGTTGATGATTACCTGCTCGAGCTGCCGGGCGTCGAAGCTCCCGGGTTCGCTCGGCAGTGGTCCCTCGATACGGAAGCACGCCGTGCCCTCGAGACGGGCGAGGAACGCTGCCCAGGCCACGGCCTCGGGGCGCGGCCGCGGGAGCTTGGCAAAGCGCGCGTAGCCCTCGATGAAGGTCGCGAGGTGCGCGGCGCGCTCGCCGATCGTGTCGAAGACGCGCGACAGGCGGGCATCGGCCCCTTCGGCGGCCAGCAGTCGCCCGGAGTGGGCCAGCGAGGTGATCGGGGCGAGCGAGTTGTTGAGCTCGTGCGCGATGACGCGGATCACCTTCTTCCAGACGGCGACTTCCTGCGCGGCGAGCTCGCGCGTCAGCTGCTTCAGGAGCACCAGCCGGTGCGGCCGCGCGTTCAGCACGAAGCGGCGCTGCGACAGGTGGTAGACCTCGGGCTCTCCGCCCACCTCCATGGTGAAGAGCGTATCGCCACCGCTTCCCAGGGCCGCGGCCAGTGCCGGCGGCGCGGCGGCGAGCACCGCGGCAAAGCCGAGGCCCTCGAGCTTGCGCCCCGCGCGCAGCAGCTGCCGCGCCGCCGCGTTGCTGTAGACGATGCGCCCGCCGTCATCGGTCAGCACCATCGACAGCGGCGTCGTCTGGATCACCGTGTCGAGCAGCAGCTCGCGCTGATAGAGATCGAGCCGCTCGCGGCGCAGCAGCTCGCCGAGGGAGTTGTAGGCCTGGATGAGCCCGCTGAGCTCCGCATCCTCGACTGCCGCCACACTCACGCTGAAGTCGCGATCGCGCAGGCTGACGATGCCGTCGTGCAGTGCCTGCAGCACCCGCACCCAGCGGTGCGGCAGCCGGTGCGCGAGCGCTAGCGCCAGGGGGAGCGCCGCCGCGAAGCCGATGAGCCCCGCCGGCAGCGCCGGCAGCCAGCGCCCGGCGAGCGCGCTCACGGCCGCGGCGACCGCCGCGGTGAGCGCCAGCGCCATGGCGAGGCGCCCGGCGAACGACCAGCGCGGCATCAGGCGCCTGCGGAGGACCGTGATGCGTCCGTCTTCAGACCGAGCTTCTCCATGCGCCGGTAGAGTGCCTGACGTGACAGGCCGAGGTCACGCGCCGCCTGCGCAATGACGCCCCGGGCGCGCTCGAGCGCGGCTTCGACCGCGGCGCGATCCGGTCCCGCCTCGGGAGCGGCGCCCGCCGCCGCCGGAAGGTTGAGCGCCTCCGGGCCGATCGCGCGGCTGGCGGCGAGCAGGCAGGCGCGCCTGATGACGTTCTGCAGCTCGCGCACGTTGCCCGGCCAGGGGTGGCGCACGAGCGCCGCGCACGCCTCGGGGGTGAGCTCGAAGCCGGGCTCGAGGAAGTGACGCGCGAGCGGCAGGATGTCCTCGCGCCGCTCGGCGAGCGGCGGCACCTCGAGCTCGATGACCGCCAGGCGGTAGAAGAGGTCCTCGCGGAAGCTGCCCGCGCGGATCGCCTGGCGGAGGTTGCTGTTGGTGGCGGCGATGACGCGCACGCGCGTGCGGCGCGTGGTGTTGGCCCCCAGGCGCTCGAACTCCCCGGTCTGCAGCGCGCGCAGCAGCTTCGCCTGCCCGCTGCCCGAGAGCGTCGCGAGCTCATCGAGAAACAGCGTGCCGCCATCGGCTGCCTCGAAGCGGCCGATGCGCGCGCGCGCACCCGTGAAGGCGCCGGCTTCCGTGCCGAACAGCTCCGCCTCGATGAGCTCGTTCGGCAGCGCCGCGAGATTGACCTTGAGAAAGGGCTGTGCGGCGCGCTCGGAATTCGCCTGCACGATGTCGGCCAGCACTTCCTTGCCGGCACCGTTGGGGCCGGTGATGAGCACGGGCACGTCGGCGTGCGCCACCTGCGTCGCCATGGTGACGAGCGTGTGCATGGCCTCGCTCTCGTACACGGCGCCCTTCAGGTCGAAGCGCGCCGCGAGGCTCGCGCGCGCCTCGCGGTTGCGCGCCCGCAGCGCTTCGGCCTCGGCACGCGCGCTCGCGAGATCGAGCAGGTTGCGCACGCTGGTGAGGAGGCGCGCGTCGTCCCAGGGCTTGCCGACGTAGTCGGCGGCGCCGGCGCGCACCAGCTCGACCGCGGTCTCGAGGTGCGTCCAGGCGGTGAGCAGCACGATCGGCAGTTCAGGCCGCGCCGCGCGGATCTCGCGAAACAGCGCAATGCCTTCTGCGCCGCTGGTCGCCTCGCGCCGGAAGTTCATGTCCTGGATGACGAGGTCGACCCGCTCGCGGGCGAGCAGCGCCAGGCCCGCGGCCGGTGTGTCTGCCGCCAGCACGCGCGCGCCGTGCAGCGACAGCAGCACCTCGAAGGCCGTGCGCACCGCCTCGCTGTCGTCGATGACGAGGATGGTGTGACCGGTGAGGCTCGCCTCGAGTGAGCCGCGGGGATCTGCGCTCATGGCCGCGATCCTAACACTGCGTCGCGCGCGACCGGCGCTGCGTGCCTATACGGTGCGGGTCGCCACCGAGGGCGGCACGGCCGCTGCCCGCCGCGCCGGCTGCCAGGCGGCGAGCTGTCCGGTGGCCCACAGCACCAGCACCCCGCCCACCAGGAAGTAGAGGTTGAGCCGCGGCAGCGCATACTCGAGCGACAGGTAGTAGCCCGTGGCGAGTGCCAGCGCGCAGCCGGCGAGGACCCCGGCGCTGGTGATCATGCCGTTCTCCACCAGGAAGTAGCGCACCACGTCGGCCCGGCGGGCGCCGACGGCGCGGCGCGTACCGATCTGCTTGGTGCGCGTCGCGACGTTGAAGGTTGCGAGTGCGAAGATCCCGAGGCAGGTGACCGCGATCATGAGGCCGGTCACGGTGAGCAGGTAAATGCCCATCGAGCGGTCGCCGAGGTAGGAGAGATCCTTGAAGTAGGTCATCGGGCGTACGAAGTGGATCACCCGGTCGGGGTTGGAGGTGGCGAGGTGCGCTTCCGCCAGGCGAATGACGGCATCGCGCTCGCCGGGCCGGGTGCGCACGATGTAGCGCACGCCGCCATAGAGCGCCGAGGTGAGCCGCGGCATGTAGAACACCCAGTCGGCGTGCTCGCTGTCCACCCACGAGTTCATCGCGGGGTCGACGATGCCGATGACGGTCGCCTGCTTACCCAGGGTGTCGTACACCGGCTTGCCGAGCGGGTTCTGGTCGGCGAACAGCTCTTTGGCCGCGGCACGCGACAGGATGACGTTGCCGACGAAGCGCCCGGCGTCATCGAGGGTGATCGGCGGCTCGACCTCCTCGTGGCGGAAGTTGCGCCCGGCGACGAGGTGCAGGCCGAGGGCATCGAGTCCCTGCTCGTCGACCTCGTAGTAGCCGAAGGAGTCGTTCTTGGTGCGGTCGCCGGGCACGATGGTGAGGCCCTGCGAGCTGCCGCCACCGCTCAGGGGAATGGCGTTGGTCGGCGTCGCCGCGAGGACCCCGGCGAGGCTGCGCAGCCAGGCGAGGTCCTGCTGGATCGAGGACTTGAGGTCGTAGTGCGCCGTGAAGCCCGCGCTCTGCACGATGAGGATGTTCTCGACGTCCATGCCGGTCGGGCGGCCCATCTTCTCGATGCGCTGCGTGACGATGTAGAGCGCGTTCACCAGCACCGCGAGCGCGATCGCGACCTGCATGGCGACGAGAATCGCGCCGGTGCGGTTGCGCAGCAGCGCCGACAGGATCGGACGAATGTGCAGATTCACGGGCGCTCCCTTTACTGGCTCTTGAGGTACACCGCGGGTGGCGTGCGGCCCACGCGCCAGGCGGGATAGAGGCCGGCGGCGAGCGTCGCCACCAGCGCGAGCACGATCGCCCAGGCGACCCCCACGGTGTCGAAGTGGGTGAGCTCCTGGTAGCCGCCGCGCTGGCCGAGATGGGCGGCGGCGTACATGTGATGGACCGCGGCCAGCCCCAGTGCGGCGAGCAGACAGCCGAGCGCCGCGCCGAGCACCGCCAGGATCGCCACCTCCACCAGGTGCTGGGTGAATATCTGGCGGCGGCTGGCGCCGAGTGCGCGGCGTACGCCGGTGACCGCCGCGGCATTCAGGAACTTGGCGAGCAGCAGGCCGACCGTGTTGATGAGACACACGGCGAGGAACGCGAACGCAAGCCCCACCAGCACGCGGTTGTCGTTGTCCACCACGTGCAGGTCGCGCAGCCACTGCCCGACGTCGGTGAGGCGGTTGTTGCGCGGTCGCGGGAAGCGACCGGCACGGTGCTGCTCGGCCCAGTAGTTGTCGAGCAGCGTCTGCATGCGCTCGCGTGTGGCCACATCGGGCAGCTCCATCCAGGTCTCGACCCAGACGCAGTCGGAGGCGAGGAAATCCTGCTGGTTGTTGATGGTCTCGGGCTTCCAGCAGTCGGTATTGCCTGCGCTCTGCAGTGAGAGTGCCGGGCCCCAGGCGAACGGCACGTAGGCGTCGTCGGGCGGCTGAAAGCTGCCGCCGATCAGGTCGAAGAAACGCGGCCGCGGGAACCAGTAGTCGAGCACGCCCACCACGCGAAACTCGTGATCGTTCCAGCGCAGAGTGCGGCCGACGCTGTTGCTGCCGCCGAACAGCTTGTCGTTGGTCTCGCGCGAGAGCACGATGCTCGGCTGCGGCGGGTCCTCGGCCGCGGCGCTCCAGCCGCCGCCATAGAGGAACGGCGCATCGAACATGGCGAAGAAGTCGCCGGTGGTCGCCCGCGTGCTGATGCGCAGCGGCGCGGCACCGGTGCCGCTCAGGGTCGCGTCCACCGGGTACATGATGACCTTGCGCAGCGGCACGCCCGAGGCGGCGACGTACTTCGCATCCTTGTAGGTCATGAGCGGCGGCGGCAGATCGGGCTGCTTCTTGTCAAAGGGCGCGCTCGGATCCCAGTTGTCCATGGTGACCGCATAGAGGCGATCGCTCTTCCACCAGATGGGATTGCCCGACATGGCGTGAAATACCGTGAGCGTCATGACGCACACCGCGATCCCGAGCGCGATCGCGAGCACCATGAGCACGGTGATGCCGGGAGTCCGGGCGAAGCTTCGCAGGGCGAGACGCAGGTAGTAACCGAGCATGGAGACTCCTTTCGGCGCCGCCGCTTCAGGCCAGTGCCGCTCCGGCCGCGTCGGCCGCTCCGGAGGGGGCGGGGCGCGGCTCGTAGGCGCGGAAGTCGGAGATCTGGCCGTCGATCAGGTGCACGTTGCGCTGCGCGCGCCGCGCGAGCTCCGGGTCGTGGGTGACGAGCAGGATGGTGGTGCCCATCTCGTTGATCTGCTCGAGGAGATCCATCACCTGCCGCGCCATGAGCGAATCGAGGTTGCCGGTGGGCTCGTCGGCGAGGAGGAACGCCGGGTCCCCGGCGATGGCGCGCGCGATCGCGACGCGCTGCTGCTGGCCGCCGGAGAGCTGCGCCGGCATGTGTCTGGCGCGCGAGGCGAGCCCCACCAGCTCGAGCGCGCTCGTGATGCGCTCGCGCCGGTCGCTCGCGGCGAGGCCGCGGTAGCGCAGCGGCACGTCCACATTGTCCTGGACGTTCAGGTCCGGGATGAGGTTGAAGCTCTGGAAGATGAAGCCGATGCGCTGGTTGCGCAGCCGTGAGCGCGCATCGTCCGAGAGCGCGCGCACGTCGGTGCCGTCGAGCTCGTAGCGGCCGGAGTCGAAGTCCTCGAGCAGCCCGGCGACGTTGAGGAAGGTGGTCTTACCCGAGCCCGAGGGCCCGGTGACCGCGACGAACTCACCGGCGGTCACCTCGAGCGAGAAGCTGCGCAGGGCGTAGGTCTCGATGAGGTCGGTGCGGTAGATCTTGCTGATGTCCTGCATCTTGAGCATCGTCTTGTCCTCGCAAGGCCTTCAATGTGAGATGGCGACTTCGGGCGTCTGGTTTACATCGCGCATGTCGGAGATCACGACAGAATCGCCGGCGGCGAGCCCGCTCTTCACCTCGATCTCGCCGACTGAGGCGGCGCCGAGCGCCACCGGCACGCGCACCGCGCGCCCTCCGCGCACCACGTAGACGCTGCGGCTCGCCTCGTCGATGAACGAGCCGCGCTCGAACTTGAGCACGTTGTCGCGCTCATCGAGCACAATGCGCACCGCGGTACGCTCGTTCTGGCGCAGCCCCGGCGGCTGGCCAGCGTTGAACTTGACGCGTCCGGTGACCTGGTTCTGGCGCACCTCGGGCGAAATCGCCGTGACCGTGCCCGGGATGCTGCGCCCCTCGATGGTGATCTCGGCGGCCATGCTGGGCTTGATGTCGCCGGCATAGGTCTCGGCGACCTGGAACTCGATCTCGAAGGCCGACAGGTCCACCACGGTGAGGAGCGGCGCGTTCGCTGCCACCAGCGTCTTCTGCGGCTGCGCCAGGTTCGCGACCATGCCGTCGACCGGGGAGCGCACCGTGAGCTCGTCGAGGCGCTGCCTGAGCGAGGCGACCGTGAGCGCCTGGCGGGCGCGCTCGAGGCGCTTGGTGCGCAGGTCGAGGCTCAAGCTGTCGCGCTCGAGGTCGGCGGTCTCGCGTGCGTGGTCGAAGTTGAGGCGGGCGGTCGAGACCTCGTCGATGGCGCGCTTGTAGTCGCGCTCGGGGATGACATGCAGGTCCCAGGCCCATTGCGAGCGCTTGAGCTCGCGCTCGGCGGCCTTGATCGTGACCTCGGCGAGATCGGCCTGCTGCTTGCTGGTGAGGATCTGGCGGCGGATCTCGATCTCCTGATGGGCGAGAGCCGCGTCGAGGCTGTCGAGGGTGGCCTGCTCGCGCTGAAATTCGTTGGTGAGCTCGGGGCTGTCGAGGGTCGCGAGCACCTGATCCTTCGTCACCGCATCGCCAGCGCGCGCGATGTAAGTCACCGTGCCCGGCGCGATCGCAAACAGCGTGGGGCTCACCGCGGCGACCACGGTGCCGTCAGCCGCCACGTCGCGCACGAAGTGCCCGCGGGTCACTTCGGCAATGCGCAGCCGCTCGCGCGAAATCACCTGGCCCGTGGCGAGCCAGCCGTGGATCAGCCAGGCCCAGGCAAAGACCAGCACGAGGAAGGCCGCCGTGCCGGCCGCGAGCCACAGGCGCCGCCGGGTCCAAAGGGTCGCGGGAGCTGCCACCGGGGTGTCCTGGGCTTCCGTACCGCGCATGCGCACGGCGTCGGTCATGGCCTCGGGGATGCGGCGCAGCTGCGCGAGCTTCATGGGCTCTTGGGGTGCATGCTGCGTGCCATGCGTTTAGGTGCCGGGCGCGGAAAGACCCAAGCGCCTGTATGCGAAGGGAATATTGTCGTTTCGCCGGGCGCGGGCGCGCACGCGGGCGCTCGCGCGGCTGTCCGCGGCCCCGGAGCGGACGCCCGGGCGGACAGAGGCGGACACTCGCGGACGGTGCTTAGGTTTGCCGCTCATTCTTTTTAGGTCTTGCGTGCGCGCGTAGAGCCGTCGCAAAGTGACTGCGTCGGAGGGGCCGTTGCAAAGGAGGGGCCGATGGCCACGCGTCGTACAGATGAGATTCCTGCCACTGCCGAGACCCGCGCGCGCAGCGCGCAGCCGAAGGGCGCACGCGCTGCAAAAGGAAAAGCACCGCAGCGCGCCGCCGTCTCCACCGAAGACCGCCGGGCGATGATCGCGGAGGCGGCGTACCTGCGCGCCGAGCGGCGCGGGTTCGCTCCGGGTCGCGAAACCGAAGACTGGCTCGCGGCCGAGGTCGAGGTGGATGCGCTGCTGAAGATCGGGCCCGGAGGGCCGGCGCAGTAAGGGTGCTCGAGCGCGCCCAAGCGCTCGGCGTCCGCGGTCAGTGTGGGGAAGGAGAGGGAGTTGCGCCCGGAGGAGGGGCCCCGGCAGGCCGCGGCTTGGGCGGCCGCAGCCCGTTCGAGTAGAGCAGCCGGCCGCTCGGCGTCACGAACACCGCGTCGAATTCCGGCATGCGGTTGATGATCTCGAGCGTCTTCTCGGGGCCCAAGACGAACGCGGTCTTCGACAGTCCGTCGGTTTCCGTGGCGGTCGGGCCGATGATGGTGGCGCTGCGCACCTTGTTGGCCGAGTGGCCGGTGTGCGGATCGATGATGTGGTGGTAGCGCACGCCGTCCTCGTCGAAGTAGCGCTCGTAGTCGCCTGAAGTCGAGACCGCGGTGTCGGAGAGCGGGATCCGCGTCACCACCTTGTCGGGGTTGTGCGGTTCGTCGGGATGGGCAATCGACACGAGCCACGGGCGGCCGAGATGATCGCCGAGCAGCCGGCTGTCACCGCCCGCGGTCACCAGCGCATGCTGGATTCCCCGCGCCTTGAGGATCGCGATGCCGCGGTCGACCGCATATCCCTTGGCGATCCCTCCCAGGTCGATGCGCATGCCAGGATGACCGAAGCGGATCGTGTGATGAACCGGGTCGAACTGCAGGTTGCGCCAGTTGACGGCCGGCAGCGCCGCCTTGATCTGCTCCTCGCTCGGATGGACGTGGAGCGGATAGTTATAGAGGTAGCCGACGCTTGCGTAGGTGATGTCGAACGCCCCGAGCGTGATCTCGGAGAAGTGCGTCGACAGCTTGATCAGGTCGAACAGCTCCCGGTCCACCTCTACGGGCTCGAGGGCCGCATGTTGGTTGATGCGCGAGAGCTGGCTGTCCGGCTTGTAGTGGCTCATGAGCGCGTCGATCCGGCGCATCTCCTCCATGACCGCCTCGATCGCCGCCTTGCCTTTCTCGGGATCGTCGGCCCAGAGCTGCACGTAGACGCGCGTGCCCATGATCGCTTCGGTGCGGTCGAGCCAGGCGGCGCGCGCCGGCGCCGCGGCGAGCGTCAGCAACAGGAGACTGGTAAGGCCTGCAACCCATCTCATGACGCTAGCGTACCTAGCCGGAGGCGATTGGGGTATTCTGCCGGCATGCCGAGCCGCCGTGATCTGCTCCTGGCTGCGGCCGGCGGTGTCCTCCTCGGCGGCACCGCCCGCCGCGGGCTCGCCGCCGATGCTGCCGCGGGTACCGAGGAGCTCGGGACGCTGCCCGGCAAGAAGCCTCTCATCCGCCGCTCCTGGCGGCCGCCGAACTATGAGACCCCGCTCGCCGATCTGGTGCCAGCCTTCACGCCGAACGACGCTTTCTTCGTGCGCTATCACCTCTCGGTCATTCCGGAGATCGACGTCGACACGTGGCGTGTGAAGCTCGGCGGCAGCGGCGCGCAGAAGCCGCTCGTCCTCACGCTCCGCGACCTCAAGCACGACTTCAAGCGCGTCACGCTCGCCGCGGTCAACCAGTGCTCGGGGAACCGGCGCGGGCTCTTCACTCCGCGCGTGCCGGGCGTGCAGTGGGGCAACGGCGCGATGGGCAATGCCGAGTGGAGCGGCGTGCGGCTGCGCGAAGTGCTCGAGCGCGCCGGGGTCGGCGCCGATGCCGTCGAGGTGGTCTTCAACGGGGCCGATATGCCCGTGCTGCCTGCCACGCCCGATTTCCTCAAGAGCATCCCCATCGAGCGCGCGCTCGATGAGAACACGCTGATCGCCTTCGAGATGAACGGGCATGCTCTGCCGCATTGGAACGGAGCGCCGGCGCGACTGGTGGTGCCCGGGTGGACCGGCACCTACTGGGTGAAGCACCTGACCGAGATCCGCATCGACACCGTACCCTTCGACGGCTTCTGGATGAAGGGCGCTTACCGGATTCCGACCGGCGCCTTTCCCGGCGTTCGCTTCAAGACCCAGGAGACGCCCGAGACGACGCCGATCACCGAGATCCTGGTGAACTCGCTCATCACGAGCCACGTGTCCGGCGCGCATCTGAAGCAAGGCGCCAAGGTCGAGCTCGCCGGCAAGGCGTGGGACGGCGGCTCGGGGATAGCCGCGGTGGAGATCTCGACCGACGGCCGCCAGAGCTGGCAGGCGGCGACGCTCGGG
>JASHQW010000146.1 GCA_030038875.1 Gammaproteobacteria bacterium
GGCTCGCGCTCATCTTCGGCGGCATCGGACTCGTGGTGCTCTCGACGGTGCGCTTCGTGCGCACGACGCGCCTGCTCGACGACGGCGCGGTCCATTCCGCCTCGAGCGTGCGCACCGAGCTCATGCTGTGCGCCTTTCTCGTGCTGGTCATCGCCAGCTACGGGATCTACCTCGCCTTCGGCTGAGGCGCCACGGCGCTCTCTAGGGTGCCGCGGCGCGCTCGAGGAGCGGCACGACCGCGGCGAGGTTGGCGGCGAGCGCCGGCGGCAGGGCGTGACGGCGCACGATGTACTGGGGATCGTTCCAGGCGATCCAGGTCTTGCCGTCTGAAGCCTCGAAGACCAGCGCCTTCAGCGGCAGATCGAGGCCGGCGACGGGCTCGCTCTGCATGAGGGGCGTGCCCGCCTTCGGATTGCCGAAGATGAGCATCTGCTCCGGCCGCATCGCGAGTCCCGCGCGGCCGGCGTCGCCGCTGAAGTCGATGCGCGCGAAGATCAGCACGCCGCGCTCCTTGAGAAGGCCTTCGAGGCGCGTCACGGTCGCGGCCACCGAATGGCTCGAGGCGATGCGCATCACACCCGACTCGTTCGCGGCGGGGCTGTTCATGGAGCGTCTCCGGGCGACTCCGGTCTCCGCTATTGGATCACGGAAGCTGCCTCTTTGGAGAGAGCGGCCCTGCGGCATGCACGGCGGCAAGTATCATGGAGCGATGAGATCCCTGGGACGAAGACCCGAAGGCACCCGGCTCGAGCGCATCAGGGCCTCGCCGCGCTGGGCGGGGGAGCGCTTCCGCAACCTGCACCCGATTCTTCCGGGGCTGCGCGATGGGAATGCGCCGATGCCGACACTGCGTGAGTTCCTGTGCGGCGGCGAGCGGCGGGTGCCGCCCGGGCCGCTGCCGGCCGTGAGCCCCTTGGACACGTGGCTGAAGCCGCCGGGGAGCGGCCTGCGCGTCACCTGGCTGGGTCATTCGACCGTGCTCATCGAGATCGACGGCCTGCGCGTGCTCACCGACCCGGTGTGGGGTCCGCGCGCCTCGCCCTCGCGGTTCATCGGGCCGAAACGGTTCCAGCCGGTGCCGGTTTCGCTGCGCGCACTCCCGCCCATCGACCTCGTCGTGGTCTCGCACGATCACTACGACCACCTCGACTATCCGACCATCCGGCAGTTGCGCAAGCGCGCGGTGCCGTTCGTGACCTCGCTCGGTGTCGGCTCGCATCTCCAGGCCTGGGGCGTAGGAGCTGAGCGCATCGTCGAGCTCGACTGGTGGGAGTCCTATACGCTCCCGAACGCCGACCTCACGGTGACCGCCGCGCCTTCGCAGCATTTCTCCGGGCGCACGATCAAGACGCGCAGCACGACGCTCTGGTCCTCGCTCGTCATCCGCTCGCCGCGCCACGCGGTGTTCTTCAGCGGCGATACCGGGCTCACCACGGAGTACCAGCTGATCCGCGATCGGCTCGGGCCGTTCGATCTCACCATGCTCGAAGTTGGCGCCTGGCATCCGGCCTGGGGTGACATGCACTTAGGCCCCGAGAACGCGCTCAAGGCGCACGCGCTCCTCGGGGGCGGCGCGTTCCTGCCGATTCACTGGGGCACTTTCGCGCTGGCGATGCACGCCTGGGACCAGCCCGCGGAAGTGCTGCTCAGCCTCGGGCCCACCGCGGGTGCGCAGCTTCTCATGCCGCGCCTAGGCGAGGCCGTCGAGCCCTCCCACGGCAGGGACCTCGAGCCCTGGTGGCGTACGGAGCGGCCGCAGCGGGCGCACCCGCTGCGCGACACGCTGACCGCTGCGGCGCTGCCGAAGTCGATCGCGGTCCCGATGGACTAACCAGGGGGCCTGCGTACCCAGGGACGGAGCAGCTGCCTCACAGGCGCCGTGACCGTGGCGGTGACACCCAGCCCTGGGGCACCTTCGCGATTTTCAAGGACCCGGACGGCAACCAGTTCGTGCTGTCAGCGTCGTAGCGCCGCGCCCACGGCGTCGAAGAGCCGCCCGAGGCCAAACGAGACATCCTGAATCCGGCCGTTGACGAAGAAGCCCGGGGTGCCGCGCACGTGGCTGCGCCGCCCGCCGTCCTGGTGCTCGCGGATCCGCTGCACATAGACGTGATCGTCCATCTCCGCCGTGAAGCGCGCCATGTCGAGCCCGAGCCGCTCGGCGTAGGAGCGCAGGTTCCCCGCCGCGAGATGCTCCTGGTTGGCGAACAGGAGGTCGTGCATCTCCCAGAACTTCCCCTGCTCGCCGGCGCTCTCGGCGCCCTCGGCGGCCGCCAGCGCATGCGGGTGGGCCTCCTCGAGCGGGAAGTGGCGGTAGACGACGCGCACCCGGCTCGCGAAGCGCTCGAGCAGCAGTCGCACGGTCGGCGCGGCCTGCTTGCAGGTCGGGCACTCGAAATCGCCGTATTCGACTACCACGACCGGCGCGTGCTCGAGCCCGAGCGTGTGGTCGGTGGCGTCGACGGGCACGGCCAGATCCGTGCCATGAAAAGGAGTCTCGGGCATGCGGGTACCTCTCGGGGAATCGCATTCTAGCTCGTCCCCTGCCAGACTCGGGCCGCTGCTGGAGTGAAGGAGTACCAGCATGGCGCGGGCGACGGCGGACATCGGCACCATCGACTACCAGACTGCGCTCGTGGCGGGGCATCATCCCCTCACCTCGGACGAAGGCCCGGCGCTCGGGGGCAAGGACACGGGTGCCACTCCCCACGAGCTGCTGTGTGCGGCGCTCGCCGCCTGCACCGCGATCACGCTGCGCATGTACGCCGAGCGCAAGAGCTGGGCGCTGCCCGCGGCGCACGTCGACGTGCTGTTCCAGCACGAAGGCGAGAGACGCACGATGACGCGCCGGCTGCGTCTCGAGGGAGAGCTCGCTGAGGCGCAGCGCGCGCGCCTCGCGGACATCGCCGAGCGTACCCCGGTCACTCTGACGCTGAAGCAGGGTGTGATCATCACGACGATCCTCGAGCCGCAGCAGCCGGCCTGAGCGGCGCCGAAGACCTGCCGTTCAGTGAGCCGGCGGCGCGGCGGCGTCCCGCCGTGCGGTCGGCGGCAGCGTGCCGAGCGCGGTCAGCGCGCCTGCCAGTGCCAGGGCGGCTGCGATCCACTGCATCATCCGCCCCGTGTCGTCGATCGAAGCGGCGATGAGCGCGCGGGCACGGCGGCGCTCCGGCTCCGGAAGGCTGGCCGGGATCGGCGGGATCACGAAGCCGCCGCGCGCGGCCTCGACCGCCTCCCGTACCTCGGGCGGAGCCGCCGGATGCTCGAGGTGCCGCCCGAGGGAGCGCGACATGGCCCCGAGGGCCACGCTGCCGAGCACCGCAATGACGAGCAAGCTGCCGACGGAGGCAACCGCATTGTTGATCCCCGAGGCGACGCCGGTGCGATGCGTGGGGACGGCGTTGAGGACCGCGGTCGTGAGCGGGGCCACCGTGACGGCCATACCGAATCCGAGCACGACCATGGGTACGAGGATCGTCCAGTAGGGCTGACGGCTGACGCCCAGGAGCGCGAAGCCGCCCGCCGCGATCGCGGGGCCGAGGATGAGCGGCCCGCGGGCGCCGAAGCGGTCGATCAGGCCTCCCGACCAGCGCGACAGCACGGCGAGGATCACTGTGAAGGGGAGATAAGCGGCGCCGGCGGCGGTCGCCGAATAACCGCGTGCCTGAATCAGGAGGAAAGGCAGGAAGAAAAATCCGCCGCCGAGCCCGCCATAGAGGAGCAGCGTCAGCAGGTTGACGCCGCTGAAGCTCGCCGAGCGGAAGAGGTCGAGCGGCATCATCGGAGCGCGGCTGCGGTGCTCGGCATGGAGGAACAGCACGAGCAATCCGGCGCCGAGAGCCAGTGAGGCCGCCACCGCGGGATGACTCCAGCCGAGATCGGACGAGGCAATCAGTCCGTAGACGAGAGTACCGAGCCCGGCGAACGCGAGCAGGCTTCCCAGCCAGTCGATCGCAGGCGGCGCTTGCGGGTCGCGGCTCTCCGGCACACGGCGCAGCGCAATCCAGAGCGTCGGAAGCGCGAGCAGAGGATTGATGAAAAAGATGACCCGCCAGGACCAGTGGTCCAGCAGCCCGCCGCCGAGGAGCGGGGCTGCCCCCGCGGCGATGGCGGAGGCGCCCGACCAGATCCCGATCGCCGCTCCGCGCTCCCGCTCCCCGAATGCCGCGCCAATGAGCGCCAGCGAGCAAGGGACGAGCAGCGCCGCGCTGCCCCCGGAGAGGGCGCGGCCCACGAGCAGCACCGGTACGCCCCTTGCCA
This sequence comes from Gammaproteobacteria bacterium, assembly GCA_030038875.1. GTDB lineage: Bacteria > Pseudomonadota > Gammaproteobacteria > Steroidobacterales > Steroidobacteraceae > 13-2-20CM-66-19. Next base: position 4,261 of record JASHQW010000146.1, read on the forward strand.
GGCCGCAGCCGAGCGACGCCACGGCAAAGAGGCTCACGCCGATCACGAACATGCGGCGCCGGCCGAAGCGGTCCGCCGCCGCGCCGCCGACGAGGAGCAGCGCCGACATGCACAGCGTGTAGGCATTGATCACCCACTGCATCGCCGGGAGCGTCGTGCGCAGGTCGGCCTCGATGGCGGGAAGGGCCACGTTGACCACCGACTCATCGACATACGCCAGAGTGGAACCGAGCACCGCGGCCGCGAGCACCCAGGACTTCGCCGCAGCGCAGGCCGGCACGCTCGCGTGCGAGCGGATCGCCAGCTCATCGCAGGGCAGCGCTTTGGGATTCGCCAAGCGGGACTTTCGCGCGCGCTTTCAGTGCGCCGGCTCGTCGGTCCTGAGCCGCACTGCGGGAAAGTATAGTCCGAGCAGCCGCCGCTCCCACCACACGCCACGGGCCTTCGCGCCCGCGTCGGTATAGGTGTAGTCGTAGAACTTGGCGCGGATGTAGAGCGGCGGTTTGTCTGCAAAGGGATTCCGGGCGAGGAGCGAGGTGACCGCCGGCTCGTTGTGCAGGAGCCTCTCGAGGAACAGCCAGAACCACCGCAGCCGCCGCGGATCCTCGAGCGCGGCGAACCACATCTGCCAGTCGAGTCGGGGCTGATGGGGAATGTTCCAGGGCGGGCGGCGCGCCACGTTGCCGGGCTTGTAGCGGAACTCGTATTCGCGCCATTCAACGCCGTCGTCCGAGCCCTCGATGACGATCTCGTTGCGCTGGGTCGTCATGACGGCGAAGAGTCCGTAGGAGCTCACGATGTGCAGCGGCTCGATGACGGCGTGGACCGCGCGGGCGGGCGCGGGCGGGTCGCCGCCGAAGCGCGCGTCCATCTCGACGAGGCTGCAGAGGACGATGAGCAGCGCCATGCTGCCGAGCGCGATCCGCGCCGCACGGCACGGCCGCCCCGCCGGTGCCGGCAGCGGCAGCCGCGCGCGCAGACGCTGCGGCACGATCCTGCTCACGGCCGCATCGTCGAACAGCGCCAGGCACAACAACATGGTCTGCAGGTTGAACCAGTTGTAGTTGCCGGTGACCAGGATGCAGCTCTGCAGCAGCAGGATGCCCCAGGCGGCGCAGAAGCGCAGGCGGCGCGGCGCGAAAATGAGGAACGGCAGGCCGAGCTCGATCGCGAAGGTGCTGCCGGTGGCGAAGGTCAGCACGGCCGGCGGCAGGTGCGCGGCATACCAGGCGAGCGGCGTCGGCAGCGGCTGAGTGAGAAAGTGATAGGAGAGCGCCGACAGGTTCCACCAGTTCGGATCGCCCGAGAGGAGCTTCACCATGCCCGACATGAACATGAAACGGAACAGCAGCCAGCGCAGCAGCCAGATTCCGGGGTTCGGAGCGAAGCTCACGAGCAGCCCGAGAAAGCCGGTCTCGAGCAGGAACGTGTCCCACTGGTAGGTCATGAAGACCTGGCCGGCGTAAAGGAGCGACAGGTACAGGATATAAAGGAGTAGCAGGCAGAGGCGCGGGAGGAGGTTGAGCGTGAGCAGCACCGCGAGCGCCGCCCCGCCCCAGGAGACCGCCTGGATGGCGGCATCGCTGGCGTTCCACCAGAACACCATCGGCATGAGGTAGAAACGCTCCCAGCCCGCCGCGTGGCGGACCGCATCGAGGAACTCGCCGAGCGGCAGGATGCCGTGGCTGCCGATGAGTCCTTGCGCCTGCACGGCGAAGGAGGCGAAGGCTGCGAGGTAGATGAGCCCGAGGAGCCGCAGAAAGAGGAAGGAGACGAGCTCGTAGCGCGGCGGCGCGTAGTTCCTGCCCCAGAGAATGAGGCTGATGCGATAAAAGGCCGGGCGGTGCCGCGCGATGAAGGCGTAGGTCCATTCCGCGAGAGCCGCGAATCCCGGCAGGTGGCGGTAGAGCGCCAGCCACAGTCCTTTTCCGGGTGCGTGGCTCAGAGTGAGGAAGCTCGCCTCGGCCGCGCTCGCGCGCCGTCCGTCGGCGTCTAAGTACTGAACCGCGCGCTGGAAGTCGGCGAGCGGGATCGCCGGGTGCTGCGCCGCCACCTCCTGGTACGTGCCGTAGCGGACACGGTCGCCGGTGAGTTTCTGCCAGTAGCGCGCCCAGTAGCCGCAGAACCCACAGTCGCCGTCGTAGATCAGCAGCGGCGTGCGAGCGTCCATTTGATGAGACACGACGGCCGTCGATGTCGTGTCGCGGGTGTCGGGTCAGTCAGGCGAAGCGGTGCGCAAGGATCGCCAGACACAGCGTGATGCTGCCGAGCGCGTGAATGGCCAGAGTGAGCTCGATGCTCTTCCTGAGCCGCGGCCGACCGGCCGCTTCCAGGCTGATGCCGCGGGCGGCGAGTGCGCCGGCGAGCGCGAGGGCCGCGGCGGGCAGAGCGTACCAGAGCGGCAGCGCGCCGATCGCGACTGCGGCGGCGCTCGCCGCGAGCGCGAGCGCGGTCAGGCCAAGGTAGATCGCGCGCCCACCGGCCGGGCCGAGCCGCACCACCAGCGTACGCTTGCCTGCACGGGAATCCGCGTCACGGTCCGGAACCTCGTTGATCAGGAGGATTGCGGCCACCCAGGCGCCGACCGGGAGCGACACCAGCACGGCTCCGAGGCCGAGCGGGGCGCCCTGCAGCCATGCCGCCCCGAGAACCGGCAGCGGCCCGAAGCCGACGGCAACCGCCAGCTCTCCGACTCCGCGCGCGGAGAGCTGCACGCCCGGCATGGAGTAAAGGATTCCGAGCGCAAGTCCCGCGAGGCCGAGCAACACGACACCGGGGCCCCGCAGCAAGGTCAGCGCGAAACCGACGACGAGCGCCGCCACGGCCAGGCCGAGCGCGAGGCGCGCCATTTCGGCGCGGCTGAGGAGCCCCGTCTGGATGAAGCGCGACCCGCCTGTGTAAGGATAGATGCGCTCGCTGTTACCCTCGTCGGCGCCGATGACGTCGTCGCCCACGTCGTTATAGACGTTGGTCGCGCCGTGCGCGAGCACCGTGGCTGCGAGCGCGAGTGCCAGCAGCCGCCAGTCGACGTGCCCGGTGGTTGCGGCGGCCCAGGCCGTGCCGACGAACACCGGCAGCACCGAGGCGGTGTAGAAGGCGGGCCGCGTTGAGAGAAACAGGCGCTTCGCGGTCACGCCGGGTCCGGGTCCCGCGAGGGCCGGCGAGGGACGGTCGGGGGGAGGTGAGATTGTGATCACGGGGCCGGTGAGTTGCGCTCGGGACTCGGGCCAGCATAGCGCAGATGCGCCGCGGCGCGCCTCCCGGGCCCGGATCGATGGGCCACTACGACCTGATAGAGTCCGAGGAACAGCCGCCGCTCGGTCCAGTGGAACTGGTCGGCCCGTTCGGCAAAGCTTGCGATTGGATTGCGCCACAGGCTCGCCGCGTACGGCTCGAGCCAGCGGTTCACGAGCCACATCACCCCGCGCAGCGGGTGGAACCAGCGTGGAGCGGCGTAGTCGACGAACACGGCGCGTCCGCCGGGCTTGAGCCGTGCGAGCAGCGCATTGACGGTGCGGCTCTTGTAGGCGTCCGGCATCTCGTGGAGCAGGAAGAAGCAGCACACGCCGTCGTAGGTCTCGGGCCCCGGTGCCGTCGCATCCGCCAGCCTGACGCTGGCGTTCGCACGCGTGGCGAGCTTCGCGCGCAGGTGCTCGACCTGGAGCCGCGAGACGTCGATGACGGTGAGCCGGCCGGCGGGGGCTAGCCGATCGGCGAGCTGCAGCGGCTGGCTCCCGTAGACGCTCGCGGCCTGCAGCACGTGCTCGCCGGGGTGGAATTGCGCGCACGCGGCGCGTACCAGACGGGAGTAGTTGCCCCACAGGATCGCATTGACGACGACCTCACGGTCGAGCAGCCGCACTGCCCGCGGGCGCAGATAAGCCCAGGTGTAGGTCTGCGCGAGGTAGTCCGGGACGGCCACCTCCGGGTCGGCCGCGTCCTGGCGCGGCGGCGCCGGGCCGAGCCGGGGTGCAATCGCGAGGCTGCGGGAGGCGTCGATGATGGGCGACCGGACGATGCGTCAGGGCGGCGGATTGCCGGCCGGACCGAACTGGTAGCGGAAGGTCAGAGCCACGAGGTTGACGCTGTCGGCCCACGGCTGCACGCCGAACGCCAGCAGGTTCGGAATCGTAGCGGGCCCGACACCGTCGAGGGCCCAGTCGCTGGAATCGTACTTTTCGTGGATGAAGCGCAGGTGTACCTGTGCCGCCTTGGTCCACTGGTAGCGCAGGTCGAGCCGCACGCTGTCGAGCCGGCTCCAGTTCTGCGGGAAGGGCTCGGCGAACCCGCCCACCTGCGTGTTGAAATCGCTGTACGAGGGCGCGTGCAGGTAGTCGAGGCCGAGCGTCCAGCGCGTCGCCATCACGCACTGGCCGCCCGCGCCGAAGTTCCAGAAGTGCTCGAAGTCGCCGACCTGCCAGGGTGCCGTGAGCGCTCCGGTGAAGCCGTCCTGGAGCATGTCGAGGTGCTGATAGCCTCCGTCGAGGTAGGCGCTGAGCGTCTCGCGCGGCGTCCAGGCGAGCGTCGTCGAAGCGCGCCGCTCATGCACGCTCTGCAGGCCGAGCTGCGAGAGCCGGTAGGCGTCGTTCGCGAAGAATCCCTCGACCGACCACGTGAGCGTGGTGGTCGCCTGCCACGAGCCGGTCGCCGTGAAGAACTCGCGATCACGCGGCGCGTAATCGTACGCCCAGACCAGTGGGTTCTCGGCCGCGGGCAGCGCTGAGGCGATGAAACCCGAGGTCGTGCGCGAGGCGTTGCCGCCTTTCAGCGTGAAAGTGAGCCCCGCGAGCGGATCGAGCGTCGCGCGCACCCAGTTCTCGGTGTCGCGCGTGTCTTCCACCAGCTGGTCGGGTCCGAAATGCGTGACGAGGTACTGTCCGCCCACGCCGACGCGCACCCAGCGATTGAGCGTGTAGTCCGCGCTGCCCTCGAGGCGCGTGCGATCCTCGCTGTAGCGGGGTGCGGTCAGCGGGGGCCCGCTCGGAAACGTGTCGGTGACGACGTAGTCGAGGGTCAGCGGCGTGGTGTGGTCGTCGCGTCCGTCATAGGTCGCGTTGCCGCGCACCGAGAGCTTCGGCAGCGGGTGCGAGGCGAGGGCGAGCGCGTAGTGCGACAGGTGCACATCGCCGTCGAGCGAAGATGGCGTCGGGACGGTGGCACCCGGCAGCGTGCTGTAGGGCAGAAACCCCTCGTCCTGCTTGAGGCTGCCGAGCGATGCGGCGTAGGTGAGGGAGGTCGCGAGCCAGTTGAGCGGCACATTGCCCGCCAGGGCGAACTGCTGCAGGTTGTTGTCCGGCGGCAGGGCGAGGCGGCCCTGCGTCGCGCCCGCAGCCATGGGCAGGTAGGGATTGGCGAAGGTCAGGGAATCGATGTCGTTCTTGAACCAGGAGCCCGTGTAGGTGAGGCGCAGACTCGCGCGGTGATCGGCCCAGGCCGCCCCGGCCTCGACGGTATCGGTGACGTAATCGATGGGCTGCGGAAGCTGCGCGGCCTCGGTGAGGAAGTTGCCGCTCATGAGGCCGGTGCCGTCCTTCTCCTCGTGGCGAAATTCCGCGTGCAGCGTCCACGCGGAGCTCGCGATGTAGGAGCCGAGGAGCGAGGCGGTGCGCCGATCGTACTCGATGTTCACCGGCGCGAGCGTGGACCCGAGCGCGCTCATGCCGGTGGTGCTTCCCGCGGCCACCCAGCTTGCCGGGAGGGTGAGATTGCCGGTGCCCGCACCGAGGAAGGGCGTCGCGCCGGTGTCGTAGAGCCGCGTCGGCAGATCGTCGTAATCGACCTTGACGTCGTAGCGGCCCTCGCTGCCGATCGCGGCGCTCCCCTGGCGGGAGGCGAGGCCGAGATCCTCGAGATCGTAGCTCGCGTTGGTGCCGTCTGCGCTGCGGTACTGTCCCGCGGCCGAGACGTCCGCGTACGTGGTGCTGTGGTCGATACCGGTGTAGCGTCCGTAGCTGAAATTCGCGCCGTTGGCCTTCAGGGCGCCGACCTCGACATCGCCGCTGTAGCCCTCGAGAAAGGGGCACTGCTCGCACTTCCAGGCACTGGTATCCGGGGGTGCGGGGTCGTCGGCCCAGGCGGCGCCGGCCGCGAGCAGCGCGACCGCGCTCATGGAGCTCGAGCGACGGCGGTGGCCTGAGGCGGGTCTCACGGCTGGCATCCCCTTCCTAGCGCATCAGCAAGCGGCCCGACGGATGGTTGGAGCCGTGCACCTGAGTGTGGCAGTTGACGCAGCCGCCGGCGAGCAGATAGGCGCTCGGCGCGCCGCCGCCGGGCAGACCCTGCGGACCGTTGAAGATCGAGGGATGCCCCGCGCCTTCGTGACACTGCTGGCACAGGAACGGCGGCCGCGTCTTGAGCAGCGATGGCTGAGCTGAGCCGTGCGCGTCGTGGCAGTTCGAGCAGTCCTCGGCGACCGGCTGATGCTCCCACAGGAACGGTCCGCGGTACTCGGAATGGCAGCTGGTGCAGGTCTCTGTCACCGTGTTACCGATCAGCAGGAACGGGCCCTGCGAGCCGTGCGGCGCGTGGCAGGAGCTGCAGGCCATCTTTCCCTCGCGCAGCGGATGGTGCGAGGGCTTGAAGAGGTCGGTGTGCTCGGCCTGATGACAGCTCGTGCACACCTCGGCCTGCGTCGCCGTGGCGAGCACCGGATCGTGGGTCGCGTGCAGGGTATGGCAGGCCGCGCAGGGGACCTCGCTTGCGGCGTGCTGGCTCGCGGCCCACTCGTGCGCGACGTTGGATTGATGGCAGCCGAGGCACTGTGCATTCTGCCGCGCCGGCGGGGCGAGCGCGTGCGGGCCGAAGTCCACGATGCCGGCCGGCTGCTTGCCGCGCGCGCGCACGTGTGCGCCGCCCGGTCCGTGGCACGCCTCGCATTGCAGCCCCCCGTGGCCGAACGGGCCGCGGTCGTCCCTGGGACGGGCGTGTTTGGTCTTGAAGAGGCTAAGAAGCGCCGGATCGTCATGACAGCCGAGGCAGCTGTCGGCGCCTTTGGCGCTGTAGGCGGGCGCCGCTGTCTCCTCCGCCCTCGCCGGCGCGATCCCGGCAGCCATCAGCGCCACGAGCAGCGCCGCTGCGCCGGCGGTTCGCCAAGGTCTCGTGCGAGTCATGGGCAGTCGGACTCCCGCGGGCTCAAAAGTGAGCCCGGAGCGGCGGGGTCACCACCGTCCGGGCTCGATCTCATCTGACTTCTCCGTGGCTCAGTTCGGCGGCGCCGTCGGCGGCGACACGCTGTGGATCACCGCGATGTCGACCACGGCGCCGGGCCCGTGGCAGATCACGCAGGTCTCGGCCTGCGCCCCCGTACCGATCCACCGGCCCTCGGGGTCCTTCGTGACCGCGTTCGAAGCACCGTTCTGCTCCATGTGCGACAGCGCATCGCTCTCCACGTGGCACCCGGTGCAGGCCGCGGCCGTCGGTGTTCTCGCGATCGGGTTGCCAATGGTCGTCGGGTTCGGCGTTTCCGTCGACAGACCGGTCAGGTAGGTCGTCGGCTGCATCGAAGGATCGCCCGGGTAGAAGGTCTGGGCAACCCAGGGCGTCGTGAAGAAGCCACCCGTCTCGTTGACGTGGCAGTTCGAGCAATTGCCCAGGTTCGCCCCGGCCGGCAGGATGATGTCCGTGAAGGTCGTGGGGTTGCTGCCGAAGGCGTAGACCGCGTACAGCACGCCGAAATAGTTGTAGATGTCGCTCGACCCGTGAATCGAGTGGATCATCTGCTTGAAGTCGATCGGGCGCTCCCAGAGCCCGTCGATGCCCGGGGTCGTCCCCGCCAGCTTTTGCCGCTGGGCCACGTCCGTCGAAGCCGGGTTGTGGCAGATCACGCACACCTGCGTATTGTCGGTCCGGTTGTTGCCGTGCGGCGTGCCGAGGATGCCGTCCGAGTGGAAGGTCAGGGCATGATGGCAGACGTCGCACTTCGCGGTGTCGACGATCATTCGACGCGCGACCGGGGTGACGGTGGCCGCCGCGCCGTAGGCGTTAGCCGTGTTGCCGTAGCCCACCTGGCTCTTGACCGGGAGACGTACCTGCTGGGCGCCCGTGGCCGTCCCCCCGTATATCGCCGTTCCGGCCGGGGGTATCGGCAGGCCGGCGAGGGTTACCGGCACCGCCGGGCTCGCGTAGTTCATCAGCACGGCCGCCGGATGGCCTTCGATCACCGCAGCGACGTTCTGGATCGGCGCGCACGGCGTGCCGCCCGCGCAGGTGCCGCCCGGCGTCGCCGGCAGCGCCGGACCAACGATCGTGAACGTGCCGCTCGCGTCCGGGCCGTAGAGCGTGCCGACCTTCGGCGCGGCGGGCGCTGTGTATCCGGCCAACCCGGCCGGCACGCTGGCTCCGCCATACACCAGCGTCGAGGCGCTGCAGCCGGCCGGCACACTGCCGGCACCCGGGATGATCGGGTTCATGGAGATCGGCTGGCCCGAGCTTGAGGGCGTCGGCACATTGGCATAGGCGCTCGCCGTAACCCCATTCGTCAGTCCCGTACTCCACGTCGCCGTGGTCGCACCCTGTGTGAGAGCGACGAGCTGGCTCTCGCCATCGCTGAACGTGACCAAGTAGGAGCCCGTGGAAGAATAAAGGCCCGTGGCAGACGCCGGCCACGCGGCCGAGAGCGTTCCGCTCGTAGCGCCGGCAGAGAGGGCTGCCGTGAAAGTGACCGCGGTGCCGAGCGTCTGGGGAGCGGCGCTCCCCCAGTTCGTGTAATCGCTCGTGTCCCAGGCGAGGTCGACGGCCAGGCGAGCCGCGCCGGTGCAGGCCGGCGTGACCGCAGCCAGGCCGGGGTCGGGCGCGACGAACGGCGGGTCGGCCAGGATGTTCCACTTGGTCGAGTTGACCGGATTATCGATCTCGAAGTTTACGACCGGGTAGATCGGGCCGTTCGCGACCGGTGTCAGGAATGTCACGCTGTTAATCGTCCACTGGAACGTGGCGGCCGTGGTGTCCCCCTGCGGCACGTGGGCGGCTGCCACCTGCCAGGCGCCGTTGTTGATCTGCGCAGTCGCGCCGTGACAGGTCGTGCACTGCGAGTTGTTGACGGCACCGCCCGGGTGGACGTTGCCCGCCGCGGCGGTGCCGCCGGTGGCAAAGTTGAGATTGTCGTGGCACGCCCCGCAGGCCTCGATCGACGGGAACAGCTTGTAGCTGTCCGAGAGGTCCGCACTCGGCGTGCTGACCGTGTTCTGTACGTGGCAGGTCTGGCAGTAGCGCGGATCCTGCGGAAAGAGCACCGTGTTGAAGTTGTTCACCGCGCTCCCGTTACCAAACGCGGCGGCAGGGGCGAGCCAGTAGCCAATGTTGAGCAGCGGCGTGGAGCCGGGCGGCGCAGTCGGCGGCTCCGTCACCGGGTTGAGGGTCGGCATGTTAACGCCCGAATGGATCTTGTGGACCATGACCTTGAGGTCGATGCTGTTGCCGCTCGCCGGGTCGGTGCTCTGCGGGTTGTGGCACATCACGCAGTAGCGCAGGTCGTTGCGGTTGCTGTGGAAGGTCAGGGCCGCGTGGCAGTTGTTGCAGGTCGGAGTATCAATGATGTCGCGCGTGTCCGTGACGTTGCCGCCCGCGGGCACGAAGTCGTAGATCGCGTCATTGGCCGGCGCGAGACCGGTGATGTCGAACCCGACCCGGGTGGTCCGCGATGGATCCCAGACGATCGCCGCGCCGTTGTTGCTCACCCCCGTCACGACCGACGTCGGGTTGGTGGCGAACGTATAGCTGTAGGTGCCGTTCCCGTTGTCGACCAGCGTGCCGTTGGTCTCCGTGGTACCGAGAGTCGTCGTGGCCGTGGCGCACTGCGCGACCGGGCAGGGGCTCGGCGGAGTCCCCGGGGTGATTACGAAGCTGACCCACTGCTTGGCACCACTGCTCGTGTAACCGGTCGCGGCTACCGCGCCGTCGATGAGCTGGGCAATCGTGAACTCCGCCTGCCCGGACGCCAGACCTTTCAGCGGCACGCCGTCCTGGTTGGCGAGCGAGAAGTTGACCACCACCTGTCCGGTGGCAGTCACGCTCTGGACGGTTACGGTGATCGCCGTGGCCGTGGACACATTGAGCGCGGCGATTCCCGCGCCGGGACCCTGCGGTCCCGTCGGCCCGGCCGGGCCGGCTGGACCCGCCGTGCCCTGTGGACCGGTACTGCCGCTGCAGGCGGCGAGCAGGGCGGCAAGACCAAGCGCGGGCAGGCAAGCCCGCACCATCTGTGTCGAACGTGAACCGAGGGATCCCCGATGCATATATGCAACCCCCCCGCGGGCCGCGGCGTTTGGCGCGTATCCTCGCCTCGCGCGCCCGAAAAAGAGATAGGTACTTTCCGTACGTGCAGGCCGGCCCGTTGTCTCTTCAGAATGCCGCGATTAAGCTGCGTCCGGTTCCCCCCGCTGCTGTGGGGGATCAGCAACAACTGCGGGCAAAAAGGGGACTTGAGCCATGAGAGCCGCCTTTCTCGCTGCAACTGCAGCGCTCGGACTTCTCCCGTCGCTCACGCTCGGCGCTGCCGACCCGAAGCTTCTCGAGAGCTGTCAGGATTGCCACGGCGCCAATGGCATCACGAGCGCTCAGGACGTACCGACGATCGCCGGGGTGTCCGCGGTCGTCCAGAGCGACGCACTGAAAGCCTACAAAGCGAAAGCGCGGCCCTGCCCGAAGGTCCACTACACACGCGGCGATACCAAGCGCGAGGGCGACATGTGCACGGTCGCCAAGGACCTCACGGACGCGCAGATCGCGGATCTCACCGCGTATTTCGCCGGGAAGCCCTACGGCGCGCTCAAGCAGCCTGCCGATGCCGCGAAGGCCGCGGCCGGCAAGCAGATTCACGACCGCGATTGTAAGAAATGTCACTCGTCTGGCGGCAAGGATCCGGCCGACGACGCCGGAATTCTCGCCGGCCAGCCCGCGACCTGGATGAAAGCGACGCTGGCGGCGTTCAAGAAGGGCAGCATGGACCAGCCGAAGAACATGAAGAGCGTCGTCACGAAGCTTTCCGACGCCGACATCGAAGCGCTCGCCAATTATTACGCCAGCGAACAGTAACCCCCGGTCGCGCGAGCTCTTCATGAGGCCGGCCGGGTCATGAGCGGTGCGGGCGTCGCGCTCGCGCCCTTCGCGCCCGATCGGGCGTGGTGGGGGCGGCTGTTTGCCGTCATCGATGCGCGCGATGCCGACGGCTTCGTCGCCCTCCTGACCCCGGATGCGGAGTTCCGCTTCGGCAATGCGCCCGCGGTGCACGGGCGTGAAGCGATCCGCGCGGCGGTGGCGGGCTTCTTCACCGTGATCGCCGGCTGCCGTCATCGCCTGCTCGGCGCGTGGAACGGTACGGGCACTACGGTCTGCGAGGGTGAGGTGACGTACACTCGCCAGGACGGCTCGACCGTGACGATACCCTTCGTCAACGTGTTCGAGCTGCGCGGCGAGCGCGTCGCCTCCTACCGCATCTATATCGACAACGCCCCTCTGTTCAGCAAATCCGCCTGATCTCTCACGTATAGGGACGCAGGTGGTGTACGCGGATTGCTTGAGAACCGAGGTGGTCGGATATCCCGACGGACGGGCCGACATCCACGAGCATCCACTCGAGCCCATCATGGCGCGCCTGTCGATCTCGAGGATGTTCGGGTTTTAGCAGATCCGCGGCAGCGGATCGTCCTCGAGCTCATCGAGCACGCGCTGGCCGCCGAAGGCGGTATCGAGGACCACCTGGGCCGGTCCCGCACGCAGCTCGCCGATGAGCGCGGCACGCGGCGCCACGGCGCGCAGCTGAGCGAGCGCCGCCTCGGACGCCTCGGCTGCCACCACCGCCAGCACCCGGCCCTCGCAGGCTAGATACAACGGATCGAAGCCGAGCAACTCGCAGACCGACTGCACCGCGTCGTTGACGGGGATCTGCGACTCCTCGAGCCGCACCCCGAGCCCCGTGGCGCGCGCGATCTCGTGCGTGACGGTCGCGAGTCCGCCGCGGGTCGGATCGCGCATGAAGCGCAGGCCCGGCACCTGCATGAGCCGCTGCGTCTCGGCGAGCACGCTGGCGGCGTCCGATCTCAGGTCCCCGCGCAGGCCGAACTCCTCGCGGGCGAGCAGCACCGCGGCGCCGTGATCCCCCACCGGCCCACTCACCAGGATGCGGTCGCCGGGGCGCACGCGCTCGAGCGCCAGGCGTGTGCCGCGTGGCCGGAACCCGACGCCCGTGGCGGCGAGGTAGATGCCATCGCAGTCGCCGCGTCCGAGCACCTTGGTATCGCCGGCCACGACTGCGACCCCGCAGGTGCGCGCCGCGTCCGCGAGCGCGGCGATCACCCGAGTGAGGAGCGCGATCTCGAGTCCTTCCTCGAGAAAGGTGCTGAGCGTCATGAAGCGCGGTACCGCGCCACTCACGGCGAGATCATTGACGGTGCCGTGGACCGCGAGGGAGCCGATGTTGCCGCCCGGGAACTCGAGCGGCTGGACGGTGAAGCCGTCCGTAGTCACGACGAGCTCGAGGTCGTCGGGAGTGGGAAGTCCCACCGCGTCCGCGCGCGTATCGAGCAGGGGATTTCCGAGCGCCGGTGCGAAGAGCTCCTCGATGAGCTCACGCATGAGGCGCCCGCCATTCCCGTGTGCGAGGCTGATGTGTGGGTCGCGGCGCGGCATCGGCTGCCTTGCGTCTCAGCCGGCCGCCTGCACGGCAGCCGCCTCGATGAGCTGACCGAAGCTGATCGCGGCGTCGTTCGCCGGCAGCTGCACCGGCAGCAGCACTTCGAAGCCCGACGCAGTCAGCCGCTCGTGGACGCGCTCGGTCAGCCAGCGGTTCTGGAACACGCCGCCCGCGAGGCCGACGCGCGCCACGCCCGTCTGCCGGCGCACCGCGCATGCCTGCTCGCACAGCGCGCCTACCAGGCTCGCATGCAGCACTCCGGCGCGCGCCGCCGCCGGGCGCGTCGTATCGAGCATTGCCGGCACGAGCGGCGCCCAGTCACAACGCCAGATCCCGCTCGCATCCCGAGTAAGCGGCAGCGGGAGCGGCGGTTCATCGGCCGCGCCCAGCGCTTCCAGGCACATGGGCGCTTCGGCCTCGTAGCTGGTGTTGAGGCGGACTCCGGCGAGCGCCGCCGCGGCATCGAACAGGCGGCCAACGGCGGTCGTGAGCGGCGCGTTGACCCCCGCGTCGAAGGCTTGTCGCAGCAGCCCCTCGGCGAGAGCCGCGCCCGCCGGCCAGGTGCAGCCCGTTTCCCAGCAGAGCGCAAGCGCCGCACGCCACGGTTCGCGCGCCGCGCGCTCGCCGCCCGGGAGGCGGAACGGCCGGAAGCTCGCGACGCGCTGCCAGCGGCCCGGCTCGCCGAGGAACGCTTCGCCACCCCACAGCGTCCGGTCCTCGCCCAGGCCGACCCCGTCCCAGGTGAAGCACAGCAGGGGTTGTGCACTCGGGTATTCGGCGGCGAGCGCAGCGGCGTGGGCATGGTGGTGCCACACCGCGAGCGTCGGCAGGCCCGACGCGCGTGCCCAGCGGGAGTTGGGGAAGTCCGGATGCGCATCATGCACGACGCGCTCGGCGCGGACCCCGTAGAGCTGCTGCAGGTCGTCGACGACTTGAGTGAAGATCTCGCGCGAGCGCGGGCTTCCGAGCTCGCCGATATGCGGCGACACGACGGCACGATGGCCCCACGCGAGCGCCACCGTGTTCTTGAGATACGCCCCGACCGCGAGCGTCGGCACCGCGACGCTCGCCGGCAGTTCGAGCTCGAGCGGCGCCGTGCCGCGCCCGAGACGCACCGGTCGCGGCACGCCCGCCAGGACGCGCACGACCGGATCGTCGGCCGGCCGCACGATGGGGCGGTCGTGGTGCAGAAAGCCGTCGGCCACGTGCGCAAGCCGCGCCTCGGCTTCCCCAGGGTCGGTGAGCACAGGCTCGCCGCTCAAATTCCCCGAGGTCGCAACCAGCGGCGCGCCGAAATCCTGAAGCAGCAGGTGGTGCAGCGGGCTGTAGGGCAGCATCAGCCCGAGCTGCTCCAGCCCCGGGGCGATGCCAGCGGCGATGGCGGCATGAGGCCGCCGGCGGCAGAGCACGATCGGCCGCGTCGAGTCGACGAGGGCCGCAGCCTCCGCCGCCGAGAGCTCGGCGAGTGCGCGCGCCGCTTCGAGCCCGTCGGCTCCGCGCCACGGCACCATGAGCGCCAGCGGCTTCGCTGGCCGTCGCTTGCGTTCGCGCAGCCGGGTGACCGCAGCCTCGTCGGCCGCGTCACAACAGAGGTGATAGCCGCCGATGCCGCGCACGGCGATGATCTGCCCGGCTCGAAGCGCCGCGAGCGTCGCCGCGAGTGCTTCCCGATTGCCGCGGATCTCGCACCCTCCGGCATGCCAGCGCAGAGCCGGGCCACAGGCGGCACAGGCGAGCGGCTCGGCATGGAAGCGGCGATCGAGCGGGTCGCCATACTCCGCCGCGCACGCGGGGCAGAGCGGAAAGCGCGCGAGCGAGGTATTCGCGCGATCGTAGGGCAGGGCGCGGATTACCGTGTAGCGCGGCCCGCACTGGGTGCAGTTGATGAAGGGGTAGGCGAAGCGGCGCGCGGCCGGGTCGCGCAGCTCCGCGAGGCACTCGTCACAGGCGAAGAGATCGGGCGGCACGTGCACGTGCCCCTCCGCGGAGCGCGCGCTCGGCAGCACGCGGAATCCCTCGAGCGACTCGCGACCGGCAGCGCGCGCCTCGAGGAGCTGCGGGCGTGCCGCCGGCGGTGCACGGGCGAGGAGCGCCGCGCCGAAGGCCCGCAGCCGCTCGGCGTCGCCCTGCGCGTGCACCTCGACCTCGCCGCCGCTGTTACGCACCCAGCCCGCGAGGCGGTACTCGTGCGCGAGGCGGTAGACGAACGGCCGGAAGCCGACGCCCTGCACGCGGCCGGCGAGCGTGAAGCGCCGTGCGGCGGTGGCCGCGGGCGGTGCGAGCCTTGCGACCTCGAAGGCGCGGCTGCTCATGCGCGGACCGCTCCGCGCGGTGCATCGAAGCCGATGCGCCGGTGCACGGCGAGATGCAGCGGGGTCCAGGCGTGCGGCGCGCGATAGACGAAGCGGTGACGCGCGATGTGATAGCTCGGGTCGAAGCCGTAGAAGTTGAGCCGCATGCGCTCGAGCTCGTCGGCGCGATAGACCGACAGGGGGCGCTGCGCCTCGTCGCGCGCGCGGGCGGCACGCTTCACCTCGAGGGCCGCGGCGAAGCGCGCAGGCTCCGCGAGCGCCGCGGCGCGCGCATCGACGAGGGAGCGGAACTCGCTCTGCTCCGGGCCGGCGTCCTCATCGATGAGCCCGAGGCTGCGCGCCTCGTGCACACCGAGCGGCAGCCGTCGCGCCATGAGGGCCTGCGCCCGCTCGGGCCCGATGCGTCGCGGCAGGAGGTAGGTCCAGTACTCCGAGCCGTAGAGGTTACCCATGTTGCGGTAGTGGGGATTGAGCACGATGCCGGTGCGGGCCAGCACGCGGTCGGCGGCGAGAGCGAGAAAAACTCCCCCGGCCGCGGCATTGCCCTCGAGCGCCGCCACGGTGAGGTGCGTCGCCGTGTTGAGGATGTCGCGGGCCAGGTCGTCGATGGCGTTGATGTTGGCCCACGACTCGTCCGCGGGACTTGCGGCCGCCTCGATGCAGTGCAGGTGCATGCCGTTGCACCAGAAATCCGGTCCGCCCATGAGCACGATCACCCGGGTCGGGCGGGCGCGGGCCTCGGCGAAGGCCGCGCGTAGCCGCTCGCACTGCGCCGTGCTCAGGGCGCCATTGTAGAAGGGGAAGTGCAGATAGCCGACCGCGCCGCGTTCCTCGTAGCCGATCTCGAGATCGCGGGTGCCGCCGCGCGCATCCGGAGTCGCATCGCTCTCGGGCAGCGCCTGCGCTTCGGCGCCGACGGCGACGCTGGCGGGGAGCTTCAGGCCCTGCTGCGGCCCCTCGAGCGACTTGAGCTGCCCGATCCAGACGGCGCCGTCGCGCGTCGCGCGGCAGATCGCGCCGTGATGGCGGGCGATGAGCGCACCGGGGCGCCCCGCGAGGCGCTGCTCCGGGTGCGCATCGAACAGGCGGACGCGTCGCTCGAGCAGCAGGTCCTCGATCCCCGGAGCGCCGTCGGCACTATGAATCTTGCGCAGCACGGCCGTGGTCGCGTCGCGGCTCCAGTCGATCGCGCGCCGGGCGGCAGGCACGGGCGGCTGCCAGCCCTGTCCGTCCGTGCGATTGGCAGGGGCGATCGGGCCGGCGCCGGAGGCAATGCGAGCGAGCGCGGCACGCACCGCGATTACCGCACCTTCGGTCACCTCGTGACGATAGAGACTGCTCTTCGGAGCCAAGCGCATGGGAAAGGCGACGCTCGACCAGACGGATCCCGTGTCCCAGTCCGCATCGGCCTGCAGCACCGTCACCCCCCATTGCGGCGCGGCGCGGAGAATGGCCCAGTCGAGCGCCGCCGGTCCGCGGTCTCCCTGCGGTCCGGGATGCACGATGAGGCACAGGTGCCGCCGCCACACCGCCGGCGCGATGGCGCGCTTCAGGAACGGCGCGAGAATCACCTCCGGCCGGAACAGCTCGACCGCCTCCAGGGTCACCCGGTCGTGAATGTCGAGCTCGACCGAGAGCTCGTGGCCGTCACGCGTGAGTTCGACAAAGAGCCGCTGCGAAAGGCCGTTGAAGGCGTGCGTGAGCAGCAGGATGCGCATCAGCTCGCGGCCCGCACGGCGCCGCGGCGATACTTGTAGTAGGCGGCGCACGCGCCTTCGGCCGACACCATGCATGAGCCGATCGGGTTGTGCGGGGTGCAGACCGTGCCGAAGATGGCGCAATCGGTGGGCTTCTTGACACCGCGGATGATCGCCGGACACTGACAGGCCTTGTTCTCCGCCACCGGCTGCGTCTTGAGCTCGAAGCGCCGCTCGGCATCGAGCTGCGCGTACGCCGCCTTCAGGCGCAGCCCGCTATAGGGCAGCTCGCCCAGGCCCCGCCACTCGAAGCTCGGCCGCAGCTCGAACACCTCGGCGACCAGGCGCTGCGCCTTGCGGTTGCCCTCGCGCGTGACGCCGCGGGTAAATTCGTTCTCGACATGCGCCTCGCCGGCGTTCAATTGCCGCACGAGCATGCGGATCGCCTCGAGGACATCGAGCGGCTCGAAGCCGGCGATCACCACGGGCCGCTGATATTCCTCGGCGAAGTATTCGTACGGCCGGCTGCCGATCACGGCGCTGACGTGCGAGGGGCCGATGAAGCCATCGACGCGTATCCGGCCCCATTCGCGCACCTCGGGCGAATCCAGAATGCTCTGGATCGCGGCGGGCGTCAGCACGTGGTTGCAGTAGACGCTGAAATTCCTAAGCCCGCGCCGCTGCGCCTCGAGCACGACGTGCGCGGTGGCGGGAGTCGTGGTCTCGAAGCCGACCGCGAAGAACACCACCTGGCGCTGCGGCTCGGCGGCGGCGATCTCTACTGCTTCGAGGGCGGAGTACACCATGCGCACGTCCGTCCCCTGGGCGCGCGCCTTGAGGAGGCTCCGCCGGCGCGAGGCCGGCACGCGCAGCATGTCGCCGTAGCTCACGAGCGTCACGCCGGGTTGCTGCGCGAGCTCGATGGCGGCATCGAGCCGTGGGATGGCGAGCACGCACACCGGGCAGCCGGGGCCGTGCACCAGGTGAATGTTACCGGGCAGCAGGTCCTCGACGCCGTAGCGGAAGATGGCGTGCGTGTGACCGCCGCAGAACTCCATCAGGTGATAGTCACGCTCGCGGTCGACCTCCGCGGCCAGCTGCCGTGCCAGGGCGGCGGCAGCGGCGCCCTCACGGAAGGCGCGGATGTAGCGCATCGGTGCTCTCGCCGAGCCGGGTGGCGAGCTCTGCGAACAAGGCCAGGGTCTTCTCCGCCTCCGCGACGTCGAGGCGGGCAATCGCGAAGCCGGCGTGAACGATGACGTAGTCGCCAACTGCGACCTCATCGATCAGCGAGGCGGAGACCCGCGTGCGAACTCCGCCGACCTCGGTCTCGATCCACGACTCATCGAGCCGCGCTGCAACCCGTACCGGAATCGCGAGGCACATGAGGCTACACCCCGGCGGTGGCCTGCAACGGCCGCAGTGGAGCGATGGCCCGCGGCGCCGTCAGCTGCTGCTCGAGCCATCCGAGCCAAGCATCGAGGGCCGGAGCGCGGCGTGCGGCCGCGCGGATCACGGGCGTCTCCCGGCCGAGCGCCCGCAGGGCCGCCTCGGCGCGCGCCGCGTCGAAATCGTCCATGACGCCGAGCAGATCCGCCTTGCTGAGGACGACGAGGTCGGCGGCGCGAAACATCACCGGATACTTCGCCGGCTTGTCGTCGCCCTCGGTCGCGCACAGCAGTACGACGTTCACGTGCTGCCCGAGGTCGAAGCTCGCCGGGCAGACGAGGTTGCCGACGTTCTCGATGAAGAGGAGATCGAGGCCCGCGAGCGGCAGATCGTGCAGCGCCCGATGCACGAGGTGCGCATCGAGATGACAGGCGGTACCGGTCGTGATCTGCACCGCCGGCACGCCCTGGGCACGGATGCGGGCGGCATCGTTATCCGTCTCGAGGTCGCCTTCGATGACCGCGATACGGTAGCGATCGCGCAGGGCGCGGATCGTGGCCTCTAGCAGCGTCGTCTTGCCGGCGCCCGGCGAGGACATGAGATTGATCGCGAGGACACCGTACTCGTCGAAGTGCTCGCGGTTGTGCGCCGCAACCCGATCGTTGGCCGCGAGCAGATCCTGGAGCACTTCCACCGTGGCGTGCGCCCCGGGGCGGGCGTGGGAATCGCCGGCTGCGAGGTGAGCATTGCCGGCCGTAACGGTGCAACCGCAGGTCTGGCACATGAGTCGCCCCTCCGCCTCAGGACTCAATGGAGCGCAGCGTGCGCTTCCGGCACGTCGAGCTCAACGGCACGCAGCCGCAGCCCGTCGCCCTCGAGCACGCGCGTGCGGTAACCGCCGCAGCTCGCGCACAGCAGGCGGTTGGGTCGCGCGCTCGAGCTCGCGCCACAGTCGTTGCAGTGCACCACGATCTCGGGCACCGCAATCGAGAGCTCAGCCTGGGCGGCGCAGGTTCCCGCGCGCGCGATCTCGAAGGCGCGCGCCAACAGCTCGGGCTCGACACCGGAGAGTTGTCCGACCTCGATCGTGATGCGCCCGACTGTCCGTGCCGCGCAGCTCGTGGCGATCCTCGCCACCTCATCGATGAGAGCCTGGCATACCGACAGCTCGTGCACGCTAACCCCCGGGAGACGCGTTATGGTCTCACCCAAGGCGGATCGTACGCCCCTGGCGCCGAGGCTCGGGCTTGTGGAATACACGTATTGTCGCGCGCGCCTGTTTCGATGATAAATCGGCCAGCTTTGCCGGGGGGAGGCTTAGATGGCGCATACCAGACTGATGCAGGAGCTGGAGCGGCAGGGCGTATCGCGACGCGACTTCCTGACTTTCTGCGCGAGCATGGCCACCGTGCTCGGCCTGCCGAAAGGGTCGGCCGCGGCGATCGCCAAGGCAGTCGAGAGCGATAAACGCCCGATCCTCGTGTGGCTCGAATTCCAGGATTGCGCCGGTAATTCCGAGTCCTTCCTGCGCGCGAGCCATCCGACAGTCGCGGATCTGGTCCTCGACACCATTTCTCTCAACTATCACGAGACGCTGATGGCGGCCGCCGGCGCCCAGGCCGAGGCGGCGCTCGATGAGACCGTGAAGCAGAACAAGGGCGGCTACATCGCCCTCGTCGAGGGCTCGATCCCCGGCGACCCGGAGAGCGGCTACTGCTGCATCGGCGGCAAGGCGGCGCTCGACATCGCGCGCGAGGTCTGCGGCAATGCGCTCGCGACGGTCGCCGTGGGGACCTGCGCATCCTACGGCGGCATCCCGGCCGCGCGCCCCAATCCGACCCGCGCCCTGTCGGTGGCGGATGCGGTTCCCGGGGTGAAGAATCTCATCAACATGTCGGCGTGTCCGGCCAATGCCGAGAACATCACCGCGCTCCTCGTCTACTACCTGACGCTCAAGCAGTGGCCGCCGCTCGACCGCTACCGCCGGCCGCTGTTCGCCTACGGGAAGTCGATCCACGACGGCTGCGAGCGGCGCGCGCATTTCGACGCCGGCCAGTACGTCGAGGCCTGGGGTGATGAGGCGCATCGCCATGGCCACTGCCTCTACAAGATGGGCTGCAAGGGGCCGGCGACGTCGCAGAACTGTCCGAACGTCGGCTGGAACGAGCACACCAACTGGCCGATCGGCTGCGGCCATCCCTGCATCGGCTGCGCGGAGCCGAACTTCTGGGACGTGATGACGCCCTTCTATCAAAAGCTGCCGGATGTCGCGGGCGCCAATACCGACAGGTGGCTCGACACGGTCGGTCTGGGCGTCACGGGAGTCGTGGCTGCCGGGGTGGTGGCCCACGGAATCGGCGAGGTCATGCGCCACAAGCAGCGTGGGCGGTTGGTGGTCGAGGAGAAGCCGGCCGGACCTAAGGGCGCCGGTGAGCAGGCGGAGGCCAAGAAATGACACACGTCGTCGTTGATCCGGTCACGCGGATTGAGGGACACCTGCGTATCGAAGCCGAGGTGGATGGGGGTGCGGTCAAGGAGGCCTGGTCGTCCTGCACCATGTTCCGCGGTATCGAGCTGATCCTCGAGGGGCGTGATCCGCGCGACGCCTGGGCGTTCGCGCAGCGCATCTGCGGCGTGTGCACCACCGTGCACGCCATCGCCTCGATCCGCGCGGTCGAGCATGCGATCGGAGCGACTCCGCCGCCGAATGCCCGCATCCTGCGGAACCTCATCATCGCGGCGCAGAACGTGCAGGACCACGTGGTGCATTTCTATCATCTGCAGGCGCTCGACTGGGTCGATATCGTGAGCGCGCTCAGCGCCGATCCAGCGAAGACCTCGAGCCTCGCCCAGTCGATCTCCGACTGGCCGCTCTCGAGCGCCAAGTATTTCGCCGCGGTGCGCGACCGCGTGAAGGCCTTCGTCGAGCGCGGCCAGCTCGGCATCTTTGCCAACGCCTACTGGGGTCATTCCGCCTACCGGCTGCCGCCGGAGGCCAACCTGATGGCGGTGGCGCATTACCTCGAGGCGCTCGACTGGCAGCGCCGCTTCATCAAGATCCACGCGATCCTCGGTGGCAAGAACCCGCACCTGCAGAGCTTCCTCGTCGGAGGCATGGCGACCCCGGTGGACCCGGACGCACAGGCCTCGCTCAACATGGGCACGATCGCCGCCTTGCGCAAGCTGGTTGCGGAAG
>JASHQW010000147.1 GCA_030038875.1 Gammaproteobacteria bacterium
TCCCGCGGCAGCAGCGGCCGCGGGCCGCGGCGCCGCCACGGGGGCCACGGGCAACAGCGGCGCAACGCGCGCGAATCCAGCAGCAGGCCCGACCCCCGCCACAGCGGCGCAGCGTGCCGCCTTCATCAGCCAGGTATGGCCGCAGGCCACGCAGGCCGCGCAGCAGCTCGGCGTGCATCCGCTCGGCTTAGTCGCCCAGGCGGCGCTCGAGAGCAACTGGGGCCAGAGTGTGCCGCGCGGCGCGAGTGGCGCCTCGAGCAACAACCTGTTCGGCATCAAGGCCGGCGGCAGCTGGAGCGGCCCCGCGGTGAGCGCGCGCACCGAGGAATACTCGGGCGGCGCCGCGCGCGCGACCAACGCGAGCTTCCGCGCCTACGCGAGTGCCGGCGAGAGCTTTGAGGATTATGTGGCGCTGCTTAAGACCAACCCGCGCTTCGGCGCCGCGCTCGGCAGCGCCGGGGCGGGCGTCGGCGCCTTCGCCGGCGCGCTGCAGCGGGCCGGCTATGCGACCGATCCGGATTATGCCAGCAAGGTGACCGCCACGGCCGGCGAGGTGGTCGCCACGCTCGCGCGCGGCCTCACCGCGAGCACGAGCGCACCCCTAAAGTTTGCCGACGCGGCGCCGATGTCCTCCTTGTCTAGGCAGGCTCCCGGGGAGGAGTTAAGCCATGGCTGATATTCTGTCCACCGGCGTTTCCGGGCTGCTGGCCTTTCAGCAGGCGCTCGACGTCACCAGCAACAACATCGCCAATTCCTCGACTCCCGGCTACAGCGTCGAGAACATCGAGCTGACGCCCGAGCCCGCGCAGGGCACCGCCGGCGGCTACGTCGGCAGCGGCGTCGAGGTCGAGGGCATCGTACGCTCCTACAACGAGCTGCTCGCCCAACAGGTGAACACCTCGCAGGCCAGCTACTCGAGCTACAACACGCTCGCCACGCAGGCCGGGCAGATCGACAACATGCTGAGCGACTCGAGCACCGGGCTCACCGCGACCCTGCAGAGCTTCGTCAACGCCCTGCAGACGCTCTCCACCTCGCCCTCCTCGACCGCCTCGCGCCAGGCGCTGCTCACCCAGGCGCAGGCACTGGTGCAGCAGATCAACTCCTACGGCTCGCAGATCAGCACCTACGGGTCGCAGCTCGAGCAGCAGATCGGCAGCGACGTCACGCAGGTGAACTCGATCGCGAGCAGCATCGCGCAGCTCAACACGCAGATCGCCTCCGACCTCGCCGGCGGCCAGACGCCGAACGAGCTCGAGGACCAGCGCGACACTCTCATCAACCAGCTCAGCCAGTACGTGAGCGTCAACACGGCCACCGAGTCGAACGGCGCCATGGACGTGTACATCGGCAACGGCCAGGCACTGGTCACGGGCGGCACCTCGCAGCAGCTCGCGGCGATCCCCAATCAGTACAACCCGACCGAATACGACATCGGCGTGACGAGCGCCGGCGGTACCACGGACGTGACCTCCGAGATCAGCGGCGGCGAGCTCGGCGGGCTGCTCGCTTCCCGCAGCCAGGTGCTCGACCCCGCGCAGAACGCGCTCGGGCTGATCGCCACCGGCCTCGCCACCATCATGAACCAGCAGCAGGCCTCGGGCACGGATCTCACCGGCGCCCAGGGCCAGCCGATGTTCTCGGTCCCCCCGGTGCAGGTGGGCGCGAGCAGCAACAACACCGGCAGCGCCACGGTCAGCGCGAGCATCAGCAATCTCGGCTCCCTCACCGCAGACGATTACACGCTCAGCTACCAGGGCGGCGCCTGGCAGCTGACGGATGCAACCACCGGACAGGCGGTGACCATGACCGGCGCCGGCACCGCCGCCAGCCCCTTCCAGGCGGCCGGCCTGTCGATCGTCGTCAGCGGCAGTCCCGCCAATGGCGACAGCTACCTCATCCAGCCGACCGAGGCCGCACCCGCGGGCCTCGCGCTGCTCCTCACCAGCCCGAATCAGATCGCCGCGGCCTCGCTGGCCCAGACCGCCGCCAGCGCCAGCAACACCGGCAGCGGCGTCATCTCCGCAGCCACGATCACCAACCCCGCGAGCTGGGTAGCCGATACCTATACGCTGAGCTTCACCAGCCCGACGCAGTACCAGGTCACCAATAGCGGCGGCACTGTGGTCGCCTCCGGTGCCTACACCGCCGGGCAGCCGATCTCCTTCGAGGGCGCGCAGGTGACAGTCACGGGCGCTCCGGCCACCGGCGACAGCTTCACGATCACGCCGAGCACGGCGTCCAACAGCGGCGACAACAGCAACGTGCTGGCGATGATCAGCGCGCTGTCCGCCAACACGCTGGCCGGCGGCACGACCTCACTCACCAGCGCGGCCAACAACCTGGTCGCCCAGGTCGGAGTCACGACGCAGCAGGCGCAGAACAACGCCAGCGCCCAGCAGTCCGTGAACCAGGACGCCACCACCGCGTTGAGCAACGTCTCCGGCGTCAACCTCGACGCCGAGGCGGCCAAGATGCTTCAGTACCAGCAGGCCTACCAGGCGATGGCACAGGTCATCCAGGCCTCCGGGACCATGTTCACTTCCCTCATGACCGCCATCACCGACGGCTGATCAGACCATGACGATCTCCACACTCACTTTCCAGACCAATGCGCTCGCGGAAATGGAGGCGCTCGAGACTGCGATGACGCAGACGCAGACCGAGCTCTCGAGCGGCAGCAAGCTGCCGAATGCCGCGGCCGATCCGACCGCGATGGAGCAGGTCAACCAGCTCAATATGACGCTGTCGGCCTCGCAGCAGTACGTGAGCAACGGCACCGCGGCGACCGCCAACCTGCAGCTCGAGCAGAGCGCGCTCACCACCGCCACGAATGCGCTGCAGAGCGCGCGCGACCTCGCGGTCGAAGCCAACAACTCCTCGTTGAACTCGAGCGACCTCGAGGACATCGCCACGCAGCTCGAGCAGCTGCAGAACGCGATGCTCGGCGCCGCCAACTCGACCGACTCCGCCGGCAACTACCTGTTCGCGGGTACGGCGAGCAGCACGCAGCCCTTCACCCAGACCGGGAGCTCGGTGAGCTACCTCGGCGACAGCCAGGTGAACCAGGTGCAGATCGGCTCCGACCAGAGCGTGTCCGCGGGCGATGCCGGCAGCTCGGTGTTCATGAACATCCCTGCGGGCAACGGCACCTTCACCACCGCGGGCGCCGCGGGCAATACCGGCACCGGCTCGATCGACACCGGCAGCGTCACCAATGCCGCCGCCTGGGTTCCCAGTACCTACACAATCTCTTTCACCGATCCCACGGATTACCAGGTGACCAACAGCGCCGGTACGGTGGTCGGCTCCGGCACCTACACCTCCGGTGATGCCATCGACTTCGCCGGCGTCGAGGTCACCATCAGCGGGGCGCCGGCGGCGGGCGACTCCTTCACGGTGGCACCCGCCGGCCAGGCGAGCGTGTTCAGCACCATCGGCAACCTGATCAACGCGCTCAACTCAGGCACCCTCACGGGCGCGCAGATCACCACGCAGATCAACACCGCCATCACGCAGATGGACAGTGCGCTCAACAACTTCGACAACGTGCAGGCCTCCGTCGGCGGACGGCTGAACGCGATCACCGCCGCGGCCAACGGCGCGCAGAGCACGCAGACGCAGCTGCAGGGCACGATCTCGACGCTTTCCGACACCGACTACGCGGCGGCCACCACGCAGCTGAGCACCGAGGAGCTCGCACTGCAGGCGGCGCAGGAATCCTATGCCTCGATCGAGAAGCTCTCGCTCTTCAACTACATCAGCTGAGCGCGCAGCCAGCCCGCACGCCGCGGCCGCCCGGCTCTACGGCGCCGGACGCTATCTCGAGGCGCTCAAGGCGGCGAGCATCGCCGTGCGCGCGCAGCCGCGCGATGCCATGGCGTGGCACGTCGGCGCGGGCGCGGCGCTCGCGCTCGGCCTCACCGCGGACGCCGAGAAGTTCCTGAACGTCACGATCTCGCTCGATCCCAAGTCCGCCGAGGCGCACAGCAGTCTGGGCGTGCTCAATTACCGCCGCGGCGCGCTCGAGGCCGCGGCGCGCTGCTTCGGCCGCGTGCTTTCCCTGGTGCCCGATGACCCGGTGGCGCTCAACAACCTGGGCGGCGCGCTCACCGGCCTCGGCCGCCTCGATGAGGCCGAGGTACACCTGCGGCGTGCCGCACAGCTTGCCCCCGACAACGCCGACGCGGCGAGCAACCTCGGCCAGACGCTGATTCTCAAGGGGCGCTTCGATGAGGGCCGCGCCGAGCTCGACCGGGCGCTCACCTTGAAGCCGGACTTCCCCGAAGCGCTGGTGAGCCGCGGGCGCCTCGCCCTGGAAGACGGCGAACACGGCAAGGCGGTCGAGCTCTTCGACGCCGCGATCGCTGTCCGGCCGAATTGCGCCGAAGCGCACCAGAACCGTTCCCTCGTGACGCGCGCCGAGCGCGGCGCGCCGTGGGTCGCGCGCCTCGAGGCCGCCTACGCGCGCCGCGCGAGTCTCGCGCCGCGGGCCGCGGTCGTGCTCAACTTCGCCATGGCCAAGGTGCGCGAGGAGCTCGGCGAGTACGACGCCGCCTTCGCCGCCTATGCGGAAGGCAACCGCCAGCGCCTGGCGCTCCATCCGTTCGACGAAGCGGGTGAGGAGCGCTTCGACGCCGTGGTGGGCACTCTGGCCAGCGAGCTGCTCGCCGCGGGCGGCGCCGTGACCGCCTCGGCCGAGGCTGCCCAGCGCGTGCCGATTTTCGTGGTGGGCATGCCACGCTCGGGCACCAGTCTCGTCGAGCAGGTGTTGGCGAGCCATCCGGAGGTCACCGGTGCCGGCGAGCTGTCACTCGCCGGCGAGCTGCTGGCGCGGCTCCCGGCCGAGGCTCCCGCGGACCCGGCGGAGCGCGCGGCGCTCCTCGAGCGCCTCGGCGCGCTCGGCGCTCTCGGCGCAGAATACTGCGGACGCGTCTTCGGGCCGCACCCCACGCACCGCTTCGTGGTCGACAAGATGCCCGGCAACTATCGCTACGTCGGCCTCATCACGCTCATGTTGCCGCAGGCGCGCATCATCCATGTGCGCCGCGATCCCATCGACACCTGCTTCTCCTGCTTTGCCACACCCTTCTCCAGCGGCCACGACTACGCGAGCGATCTCGGCGCGCTGGCCCGGCAATACCAGCGCTACCAGCACGTCATGCAACACTGGGCGGCCATACTGCCCGCGGGGCGCGTGCTGGAGGTGCGCTACGAGGAGCTCGTCGCCGATCTCGAGGGGCAGGCACGGCGCATGCTGGCCTACGTCGGCGCGCCGTGGGATGAGAACTGTCTGGGCTTTCACCGCACGGCGCGCCCGGTGCGCACGGCGAGCCTCGCGCAGGTCCGGCGGCCCATCTACTCGAGCTCGGTCGCGCGCTGGAAGCGCTTCGAGCGGCACCTCGGGCCGCTCATTGAGCTGCTCGCGCTGGCGTCGACACCGGCGGTCGAAGCCGCCCGCCCGGCCGCCCTCGGCTGACGGAGACAGGACTGTGAGGCCTCGATCGAAAAGCTCTCGCTCTTCAACTACATCAGCTGAGAGCGCCATCGACCCGCGCGAGGCAGCCGCCCGGTTCTACGGCGCCGGACGCTATCTCGATGCGCTCAAGGCGGCCAGCATCGCCGTGCGCGCGCAGCCGCGCGACGCGGCGGCGTGGCACCTGGGGGCCGGCGCGGCGCTGGCGCTCGGCCTCACCACGGACGCCGAGAAGTTCTTCAACGTCACGATCTCGCTCGATCCGGGCTGTGTCCAGGCGCACAGCAACCTCGGCATCCTGAATTTCCGGCGCGGCACGCTCGATGCGGCGGCCCGTTGCTTCGAGCGCGCGCTGGCGATTGCGCCCGACGACCCGGGGGCGCTCAGCAATCTCGGCGCCGTGCTCGCAGCCCTCGGCCGGACCGATGACGGCGAGGTGCTGCTGCGGCGCGCCGCGAAGCTCGACCCCGGCAATGCCGACGCGGCCAGCAACCTCGGCCAGACGCTGATCGTCAAGGGGCTCGTCGATGAGGCGCTCACCGAGCTCGACCGGGCGCTCGCGCTGAGGCCGCGCTTCCCGGAAGCGCTGGTCAGCCGTGGGCAGCTCGCCATGGAAGCCGGGGAGCACGAGCGGGCAATCGAGCTCTTCGACGCCGCCATTGCCATGCAGCCCGACTACGCCGAGGCCTACCAGAATCGCACGCTGATAGCGCGGGCCGAGCGCGGCGCGCCGTGGATCGCGCGCCTCGAAGCCGCGTACGCGCGGCGCGCACGTCTCAGGCCGCAGAGTGTGGTGGCCCTCAACTTCGCCATGGCGAAGGTGCGCGAGGAGCTCGGCGAGTACGACGCCGCCTTCGCAGCCTATGCGGAAGGCAACCGCCACCGCCTGGCGCTGCACCCCTTCGACGACGCCGGCGAGGAGCGCCTCGACGCCGCGGTGCGTACCCTGGCGAGCGAACTGATCGCCGCGGACGTCGCCGGGGCTGCCCCGATGGAGGCTGCCGCGCGCGTGCCGATCTTCGTGGTCGGCATGCCCCGCTCGGGCACGAGCCTCATCGAGCAGGTGCTGGCGAGCCACCCCGAGATCACAGGCGCCGGTGAGCTGCGACTCGTCAGCGACCTGCTCACGCGGATCCCGGCTGCCGTTCCGGCCGAGGCCGCAGAGCGTGCGGTGCTCCTCGAGCGGCTGCGCGCACTCGGCTCGGAATACTGCGGGCGGGTCTGGGCCGCCAACCCCGGGCATCGCTTCGTGGTCGACAAGATGCCCGGCAACTACCGCTACGTCGGACTCATCTCCCTGATGCTGCCGCAGGCGCGCTTCATCCACGTGCGCCGCGATCCCCTCGACACCTGCTTCTCCTGCTTCGCCACGCCCTTCACCACGGGTCACGATTACGCGAGTGACCTCGACGCGCTGGCGCGGCAGTATCGGCGCTACGAGCGCTTCATGCGGCACTGGTCGGCGGTGCTGCCCGCCGGTCGCGTGCTCGAAGTGCGCTACGAGGAGCTGGTCGCCGATCTCGAGGGGCAGGCACGGCGCATGCTGGACTATGTTGGGGTGCCGTGGGATGAGAGCTGCCTCGGCTTTCACCGCACGGCGCGCCCGGTGCGCACGGCGAGCCTCGGGCAGGTCCGCCGCCCGATCTATTCGGGCTCGATCGCGCGCTGGAAGCGCTTCGAGCGCCACCTCGGTCCGCTGCTCAGCCTCCTCGAGCCGACCCCTGCCGCGGCGGACCCGCCGCTGGCCGCTGTCGGCTGAAGGAGACATAACTGTGAGGCGTTCGGCAGTTTTTTGCGGATTCAGGCGGCGCCGGATTCAAGTTCGGCGGGCCCGCACCGATACACCAACTGTACGAGAAGCGGTCAATGGAGGCCGCTGCTTAGAGCGCGACGGACTGATGTCCGGCGTGTGAACCAACTTACGGAGTAGCACACATGTCATTAGTCCTTAACACCAACTACAGCTCGCTGGTAGCTCAGGACAGCCTGAGCACCTCGGGCAGTGAGCTCAGCACCGCGCTGCAGCAGCTGTCTTCGGGCCTGCGCATCAACACCGCAGCCGACGACGCCGCCGGCTACGCGATCGTGCAGGGCATGACCGCCCAGATCAACGGCCTCGACCAGGCTTCGCAGAACGCCAATGACGGCGTGTCGCTCGCGCAGACTGCCCAGGGCGCCCTCACCGAGATCACCAACGACCTGCAGACGATGCGCGACCTCGCGGTCGAGTCGCTCAACGCGACCAACAGCTCGCAGGACCGTGCGGACCTCAACCAGCAGTTCTCGCAGCTGCAGGCCGACATCGACAACGTTGCCTCGACGGCCGCCTTCAACGGCGTCAACCTGCTCGACGGCTCGTTCCAGGGCGCGACCTTCCAGGTCGGTGCCAATATCGGCCAGACGATCTCCGTGTCCTCGGTCGCCAGCGCCAAGACCTCGTCGCTCGGCACGCTGTACAGCGACACCGCTGACGCGGGCACGTATGCCGCGACCAAGGTGACGGCGGGCGACACCGGCACGATCACGATCACCGCCGCCTCCGGCACGAAGTACACGACCAGCGCAATCACGCTGACCGGCACAGAGTCGACCGACCTGACGACCGTCGCGGCTGCCATCAACCAGCTCTCCTCTGACGACGGCGGCATCGTTGCCACGGTCAACACGGCGGGCACCGGCATCAACCTGAGCTCCACGACGGCGCCGACCGCCGCCATCGGCGTCGCGTATACCGCGACCACCGGCACGGAGACGGCTGCCGACCTCGGTCTCGGCGCCTCGTACACGAGCGCCAACTTCGCTGCCAACACCAGCAACCTCAACACGGCCAGTGTGGACAGCGTCGACAGCTCGAACCTGGCGCTGGCGCAGATCGACGCCTCGTTGCAGCAGGTGGCGGCGACCGGTGCTCAGCTCGGCGCGTACCAGAACCGGTTCCAGGCCGCCATCACGGGCCTGAACACCGATTCGACCAACCTGCAGAGCGCTCGCAGCGGCATTCAGGATACGGACTACGCCGCGGCGACCTCGGAGTTGTCGAAGGCGCAGATCCTGCAGCAGGCGAGCACGGCGATGGTGGCGCAGGCCAACACCATCCCGCAGAACATTCTGACGCTCCTGCAGAAGCTGCCGTAACGGTGGTGAATACCAGTCGCTTGTACTGGTAGCTAGGGGCGGGCGCCAACGGGCGCCCGCCCCCTTCCTTTTCTGAAACAGAGGCGCCCATGAGTACAACAGTCGGTTCGACTACTTCAGGCGTCGCGCAGACGCAGCCGGTCGTCTCGGTTGCGGGCAGCAGCTCGGCGGATGCCGCCGGCGGCTCGGTCATCGACGTGAGCAACCTGGTCTCGGAGCTGGTGGCGGCGACCGAGGACCCGCAGCAGACGCTGATCAACAACCAGACGCAGCAGGTCACCAGCCAGATCTCCTCGCTCGGGACGCTCAAGGGTGCCCTGTCGACCTTCCAGTCGGCGCTCGCCGCGCTCGACACCCCGAACGCTTTCCAGCTCGAGACGGCGAACAGCAGTGACAGCGCTGCCTTTACCGCCACCGCCTCGAGCGGCGCGGCGACCGGCACTTACAACGTGGCGGTGACCGCGCTCGCGACCTCGCAGCAGCTACTCTCGAACGCCGTCACCGGCAGCACCATCGGCACCGGCACCCTGCAGCTGTCGCTCGGCGGCACGAGCTTCAACGTCACGGTGAATTCGAGCAACGACACGCTGCAGGGCCTCGCGGCCTCGATCAATTCCGCCGCCGGCAACCCCGGCATCACCGCCACGGTGCTGCAGGGCTCGAGCGGGTCGTATCTGCTCCTGTCTTCCTCGCAGACCGGCGCGGCCAACACCATCTCGGTCACCGAGACTGACGGCGGCACCGGCCTGTCGGCCTTCACCTACGGCACCGGCAATACCGGCAACTACACCCAGGAGGCGGCCGCGCAGAACGCCGCCTTCTCGATCTCGGGCGTCAACTTCTCGAGCCCGAGCAACACGGTCACCAGCGCCGTGAGCGGCGTCACGCTCACCCTGCTCGGCACGACGCCCAACAGCAGCTCGAGCGCCAGCACCTCGGCCAGCGCCACGCCGCCGGCGACGCTCACCATCGGCACCGACACGGCGACCATCGAGAGCAACATCCAGACCTTCGTCACCGCCTACAACACGCTGCAGAGCACGATGGCGCAGCTCGGCAGCTTCGATACCTCGACCGGCACGGCCGGCCCGATGATGGACGACCCGGCGCTCGAAGGCATCCAGAACCAGGTGCAGCAGGCCCTCTACAGCATCGTCGATACCGGCTCCTCGACCTACAACACGCTCGCCAGCATCGGCATCACGACCAACAGCGACGGCTCCCTCAGCGTCAACTCGGCCACGCTGTCCGCGGCCCTGAGCAGCAACTTCAGCGCCGTGAGCCAGCTGTTCAGCGGCGCGAGCGGCGTCGCCACCTCGCTCAATACCGACATCAACAGCGCGCTCGGCCCGAACGGCTCGATCACCACCGAGGGCCAGACGTACACCGCCGAAGAGAACTCGCTCAGCCAGCAGACCAGCCAGCTGCAGACCCAGATGGCGGCACTGTCGGCGAGTCTGACGCAGCAGTACTCGGCGCTCAATTCGCTGCTGTCCTCGCTGCAGAGCACCTCGTCCTATCTGACGCAGCAGTTCGCGACCCTGCCGCAGGTGCAGGCCCAGCAGGAGGCCTGAAGGCGCTCAGGCCGGCGGCGGCCGCGCCCGGCGGGGCCGCTCAAGTTAGCCGCCGCGGCGCCGTTACAGGGGTATCGACCCCAGAAGCGGAGCAGCCGTGAGCGGATTCGCGTACAACCCGAAGATGGCGGCGTACCGCAGCGCACTCGTGCACGGCGGTGTGGCGAGCGCCGACCCGCACGCGCTGGTGCAGATGCTGCTCGATGCCACGCTCGATCGCATGACCGCGGCACGCGGCTGCATCGAGCGCGGCGAGCTGGTCGGCAAGGCGAAGCTCCTGCACAGCTGCGTCATCCTCATCGCCGAGCTGCGCGGCAGCCTCGATCTCGAGAAGGGCGGCACGCTCGCCCGGAACCTGCGCGATCTCTACGAGTACATGACGCGGCGGCTGCTGCTCGCCAACGTGCGCTCGGATGCCGGCTGCATCAACGAAGTGATGAGCCTCCTCGGCGAGATCCGCAGCGCCTGGGTGGCGATCGGCCCGCAGGTCCGCACGGCCTGAGGCTCGAGCCCCGTGGCGCCCACCCCGCCACGCTCAGCGCGCCGCCGAGGCGCGCCGTTCCCTGCCCGAGCCGAGCGGAACGCTGGCATCGAGCGTGGTGCCGCGTCCCGGGACGCCGAACACCCTGAGAGCGCCGCCGAGCTGCGTCAGCCGCTCGGACGCCGACAGGAGGCCGAAGCAGCCGGCCTTGCCGCGGTCGCGGTCGCCGATGCCGACGCCGTCATCGCTCACCCGCAGGTGCACCGACCCGTCCTGCACCCACAGATGTGCCTCGACGTGGCTGGCACGCGCATGCCGCACCACGTTGGCGAGTGCCTCCTGAAAGGTGCGGTAGAGCGCCAGCGAGCGGCGCGCTCCGAGCTCCGGGAGACTCCCCGCGTCGGTGAGCTCGATGTTAAGTCCCGACTGCGCCGCGCATTCGTCGGCGAAGCGCTGCAGCGCATCGGTGAGCCCGAGCTCCTCGACCCCGGGCGGCTGCAGCTCGAAGCTGATGTGCCGCAGCTCCTCGAGGCACGCGTCAGCGAGCCCGATGAGGGCCGCGAGCGCCGCCTCGCTCAGGTCTCCCGGCGCTGCGGCGCGTGCGCGCAGGGATTCGATCTCGCCCTTGAGCGTGGTCATGTCCTGGCGCAGCGTGCCGTGCAGCCGGCGCGCGAGGCCGGCGCGTTCCTCCTCGCGCAGCTGCTCGAGCCGCTGCGCGAGCGCGCGGATGCGGCCGTAGAAGCCGTCGAGCGCCGCGCGCCGCTGCAGCTGCTCGGTGACGTCGAGGTCGACGCACATGAAGCCGACGAGCGCGCCGCCGTCGGCGCGCAGCGCCGCCGCCCGCGAGTGCACCGAGCGCAGCTCGCCGCCGGCTCGGCGGTAGCGGAACTCGAGATCGAGCGGCGCGCCGCGCCTCAGGCCCTCCCAGGCGTCGCTGACGCGCTCGCGGTCATCGGCGTACACCGCGTCCCACCAACCATCGCCGCGCGCCTGCTCGGCGCTCAAGTCGGCGATCTCGAGCCAGCAGGGATTCGCGTAGCTCACTCCACCGTCGGCGTCCATCAGCAGGATGCCGACCGGGGCGGAATCGGCGAGCTGCCGGAAGCGCGCCGCCGCAGTGTGCGGCACCTCGCCGAAGCGCAGCTCGCTCTCGGCCTTGAGCCGCGCACGCAGGTCGGTGACGGTCTGGATCCGGCAGGTCACCGGGCCGTTGCCGTCGCGCAGGGCGACCAGAGTGACCTCGACCGGTATCAGCGAGCCGTCGTCGTGGCATTGGCGGGTCTGCAGCGTGGCCGCGCCGTTGAGGTCCGCCGAGTGCTCCGCGACCAGCAGCTGCACGTGCTCGCCGGCCGGGTAGACGGCGTTGGACGGCTGCCCTGCGAGCTGCCCCGGCGTGCGGCCGACCAGCTGGGCGTAGGCGCCGTTGACGGCGCGCAGCGTGGCGCTTGCCGGGTCGATGATCGCAATGCCGTGCGAGGAAAGGAGCGCCGCTTGCGCCCACAGCCGCTCCGGATCGCCGGGCACGGAGCTTCCGGCCGGTGGGCGGGACCCGCCTCCGGCCCGCGCCTCAGCGGGGATGCCGGCGCCGCTGCCAGGGCCGCCACCGCCCGTGAGACGCCGCAGCCAGCCGAGAACCCCGGCACGCGCCGCCGTACTTTTCGCCCGCATCCTCTCACCCAGCGCAACCGACGGCGGCACAGTGACGTCAGCCCCTCTCTTTGTCAATGTGCGCAGCCGCGCTCGAAATCGCACGCCGACCTTAAGAAACAGCAACCTGGGGTCGATACAGGCACGGACCCCGGCGGCCGGGCGCCGTGTTGCCTCGAGCGTTAAGTCACATGCTGCAAATCATCGGCTCAGTGGTCGTGGTCGGATGCATCCTCGGCGGCTTCGTGGCCGAGGGCGGGCACATCCTCGCGCTCTGGCATCCCTTCGAGGTCGTCATCATCGTCGGCTCGGCAAGCGGCGCGTTCCTCATCAGCAACCCGATGAAGGTCGTCAAGGCGGCGTTCGCCGGCGCGCTCGCGCTCCCCAAGGGCCCGCGCTACA
>JASHQW010000024.1 GCA_030038875.1 Gammaproteobacteria bacterium
GCTGCCGCGCAGGAAGCGGTGCGCAGCGGCCACAAGGTCGCGTTGCTGGCGCAGCGCGATCCCGCCACCGCAAAGCCCGGCGCCTCCGATCTTTACGAGATCGGCGTGCTCGCGACGCTGCTGCGCTACGTCACCTCGCCCGAGGGCGCGCATCACCTCGTCTGTCAGGGCGAGAGCCGCTTCCGCGTGGTGGAGATCCTGCGCGAGACGCCGTTTCTCGCCGCGCGCATCGAGCAGCTCCCCGAGCCCACCACGGCCGGCCCGGAGATCGAAGCGCGCTTCACGCTGCTCAAGGAACGGGCGATGGCGGCGCTGGCTCTGCTGCCGCAGGCGCCGCCCGAGCTGCAGCGCATGATCGCCGGCCTCGATTCCGCCGGACAGCTGGCGGACATCATCGCCAACTTCATCGATCTCGCGCCCGCCGAAAAGCAGGAGGTGCTCGCGACGCTCGATCTCGCGCAGCGGCTCGACAAGGTGCTGAAGCACCTGACCCATCGCCTCGAGGTGCTCAAGATCACCAAGGACATCAGCGAGCAGACCCAGGCCGCGCTCGGCGAGCGCCAGCGCGAGGCGGTGCTGCGCGAGCAGCTGCGCCAGCTGCAGAAGGAGCTCGGAGAGAGCGAGGAGACGGAGGCGGGGCTTGCCGAGCTCGCCAAGGAGATCGGCGCCGCCGGCATGCCGGCTGAGGTCGAGGAGCACGCCCGCAAGGAACTGAAGCGCCTCGAGCGCATACAGGAGGCGAGCCCCGAGCACGCCATGGTGCGCAACTACCTCGACTGGCTGGTGGCGCTGCCCTGGAGCAAGTCGGATGTGGAAGACATCGACATCGAGCGTGCGCGGCGCGTGCTCGAGGAGGACCATTACGGGCTGGAGAAGGTCAAACGCCGCATCCTCGAGTACCTGGCGGTACGCAAGCTCAACCCGCAGGGCCGCAGTCCGATCCTGTGCTTC
Source organism: Gammaproteobacteria bacterium (assembly GCA_030038875.1). Classification (GTDB taxonomy): domain Bacteria; phylum Pseudomonadota; class Gammaproteobacteria; order Steroidobacterales; family Steroidobacteraceae; genus 13-2-20CM-66-19. Next base: position 952 of record JASHQW010000024.1, read on the forward strand.
GTCGGCCCGCCGGGGGTCGGCAAGACCTCGCTCGGCCAGAGCATCGCGCGGGCGCTCGGGCTCAAGTTCGTGCGCGTGAGTCTCGGCGGCGTGCATGATGAGGCCGAGATCCGCGGCCACCGGCGCACCTACATCGGCGCCCTCCCCGGCAACATCATCCAGGCGCTGCGCAAGGCGGGCACGCGGAATCCCGTCTTCATGCTCGATGAGATCGACAAGCTCTCAGCGAGCTTTCACGGCGACCCTGCATCGGCGCTGCTCGAGGTGCTCGATCCGGAGCAGAACGCGACCTTCCGCGACAACTACCTGGCGCAGCCCTTCGACCTGAGCCGCGTGCTCTTCATCGCGACCGCCAATGTCCTCGAGACGATCGTCGGCCCGCTGCGCGACCGGATGGAGATCATCGAGTTGAGCGGCTACACCGAGGAGGAGAAACTCGAGATCGCCAAGCGCTATCTCGTGCGGCGTCAGCTGCAGGCCAACGGGCTCGAGGCCGCGCAGTTCAGCGTCACCGATGCGGCGCTGCGCCGTCTGATCGGGGAGTACACGCGCGAGGCGGGCTGCCGCAATCTCGAGCGCCAGATCGGCGCGCTGATCCGCAACGCCGCCATGCAGATCGCGGAAGGCAAGGTACGGAGCGTCGCGTTCGACGCGGCCGACGTGGAGGCGGTGCTCGGCGCCACGCGCTTCGAGAGCGAAGTGGCCTCGCGCACCAGCGTTCCCGGGGTCGCGACCGGGCTCGCGTGGACGCCGGTCGGCGGAGACATCCTCTTCATCGAGTCGGCGCGGCTGCCGGGAGACGGCAAGCTGATCCTGACCGGGCAGCTCGGCGAGGTCATGAAGGAGAGCGCGCAGACGGCCTTGAGTCTTCTCAAGGCCCAGGCACGCGAGCTCGGCATCGATCCGCAGCTCTTCGAGGGAGCCGACATTCACGTGCACGTACCGGCGGGCGCGATCCCCAAGGACGGGCCGAGCGCCGGGGTCGCCATGTTCGTCTCTCTCGCCTCGCTCATGAAGCGCGAGGCCGTGCGCCCGGACGTCGCGATGACCGGCGAGATCAGCCTGCGCGGTCTGGTATTGCCGGTCGGAGGCATCAAGGAAAAGACCATCGCCGCAGCCCGGGCCGGCATCAAGCGCGTGATCCTGCCGGCACGCAACCGGCGTGATCTCGAGGACATCCCGCAGAGCGTGCGCGCGAAGCTCGAGCTCATCTGGGTGGAGCGGGTCGAGGAGGCGCTCGAGATCGCCTTCAGCGCCGCCGCGACCGGCACGGAGCCCGCCCGCGACGATCAGCTCCCTGGCGCCCCCGACATGGCCGCGCGCCGGCGCTCTTCAGGCCGCGGCGCGGCTGTCCCGGGCCCCTAGAGCCAGCAGCCGCTCGGCGTTCTCGTAGCACAGCTTGCGCAGCTGCGCGGTGCTAATCGGAGCCGACTCGGCGAATTCCGCCGCCACCCTGCAGTCCTCGTAGGGATAGTCCACCGAGAAGAGGACCCGCTCTTCGCCGAGCGCCGACAGGGCGCACAGGAGCGAGGCGTGCGAACAGACACCGGTCGTCGTGACCACGATGTTTCTGCGGATGATCTCGGACGGCAAGGGAGTGCCCGGCTCTCCCGCGGCGAGCATGCGCGAACGGCTGTCGAGCCGCCACAGCAGGTACGGCAGCGTCTCGCCCATGTGCCCGAGAATGAGCGTCACTCGCGGAAAGCGCGCGAAGGTTCCGGCGAACACGAGGCGCAGCGCATGCGTGGCGGTCTCCACCGTCCAGCTCCAAGTCGCACCGAGCAGCTCGCGGTGACCGTCGTACATGCGCGGCGTGTCGCAGGGATCGCAGGGATGGAGGTAAACCGGGACTCCGAGCGCCTCGACCCGCTCCCAGAACGGATCGAAGCGGCGCTCGTCGAGGTAGTGCCCGTTGGTGTGGCCGTTGACCATCGCACCCTTGAAGCCGAGCTCCCTCACGCAGCGCGTGAGCTCGTCGGCCGCCGCCAGCGGATCCTGCAGCGGCAGGTGAGCAAATCCCGCGAAGCGCTGCGGATACTTGTGGATACGGCTGGCGAGATGGTCATTGGCGCGCCGGGCTCGTGCGATCGCGAGCGCCACATCGGGCTCGCGTTGAACCCCGGGGGTCGTGACGGACAGCACCGCGAGCTCGATGCCCGCCTGGTCCATCGCAGCGAGGCGCTCCTCCCCGATCTCGAAGAGGCGCCGCTCGAAGCGCGCAAAACCCTCCCTCTCCATGCTGGAGCCGGGTCCGTACGCGTAGCCCGCAAGCTCCGGGGTACTGAAGTGCTCTTCCAGCGCTATTTTCTTCATGACGCAAGGCTCCTCGAGAGGGAGCTTTGCGCAGCAGCCCCGGCCGCGCGATCCGGGGATCTACGGATCAGCCGATCTACGGATCAGCCGTCACGGCCTTCTCTCAGCCGCCGGGCTTCGACTTGCTCAGATGCTCGACGGCCTCGAGAGCCTGCTCGACATTCTGATCCGGCGCGACGCCCGTGATGGTCGCGGCGATTCTTCCGGCGCCGGTCACAACGAAGGTCGTGCGTTCCACAAAGTCGTGGCCGATCTCGACGCCACGCACGTCCTTGAGTCCTGCCGGACCCTGCTTCACCTTGAGATCGAAGGACTTCGCGATGCTGCCGTCGGCATCGGAGGCGGTGGGAAACTTGCCCGCGCAGTAATTGGGGTCGGCCGAGAAGTCGTTGAGGCGCTGAATACTGTCGAGCGAGACGCCGATGATGGTCGCTCCGGCAGCGGCGAACTTGTCCTTGTTGACCGCGAAGGTATGGGCCTGCAGGTCGCAGCCCGTGGTGTAGGCGGAGGGGTAGAAGTAGACGACCACGGGCCCCTTCGCGAGCGCGTCCTTCAGGGAGAACGTGAAAGGCTTACCGGCGAGCGACGCCTGGGCGGTGAACTCGGGCGCCTTGTCACCCATTTGCAGCGCGGCCATCGCCGGCAGCGAGGCGAGGCATGCGAACAGGAGGAGGGATCGCCGCTTGTCCATGGACCACCTCATGAGCTGAAAGGGGCGGCTATGATGGCACGCACCCGGCGTTCCCGCGAGCCACGGCGTTGCTTCCGGCACCCTGCGGTGCCTCAGGCGATTTGCGCGCCGTGCGCTCTCATGTCCGCGAGCGCCGCCTCGGCATCTCCCGGCTTCAGCTCCACCGCGCGCACCGCGTCCGTGAGCACCACGGCGCGAAAGCCCGCGGCGAGCGCATCGAGGACCGTGGCCCGCACGCAGTAGTCGGTGGCGAGGCCGCCGATCAGGACGCGCCTTACGCCGAGGCGACGCAGCTGCGCGGCAAGATCGGTGCCTTGAAAGGCCGAATAGGCGTCTGCCTCGGGCCGGGTCGCCTTGGAGACGACCTGCGCGCCGGCGGGAACGTGCAGGGCGGGCGCGAACTCCGCGCCCCGCGTGCCGGCCATGCAGTGCGGCGGCCAGGGACCTCCCTGCTCACGGAAGGAGCAATGCCCCCGCGGGTGCCAGTCGCGCGTCAGGAAGATCGGCAGATGCCGCTCCCCGAATTGCTCGAGGTAGCCGTTAAGAGGCGCAATCACCTCCTCTCCGCGCGGTACGGCGAGCGCACCGCCCGGCAGGAAATCGTTCTGCACATCGACGACGATCAGCGCATCACCGGACTCCGCGTTCTCCCAGGGCATGTCGGCTCCGCAGCGCCGTCTCAGGCCGGTGGCTGCGGCGTGGCGCGCGCGAGCAGCGGCGCCAGCCGCCCGCGGTAGGCGGCGACGAACTGCAGCGTCCGCACCAACGGCCATTGCTCGGGCACGATGGCTTCCGCCATGGCGAACGTGCTCAGCGCCTCGAGCATCGCCGCCATGAAATCCGACAGCCGCAGCACGCGCGCCCCGGCGATGGCGCGCGGCGTCTCCTCGTCCGCAACGATCAGCGCGATCTGCTCGAGGTGGACCTGCTGCTCGCTGCCAAAGAGCCGGTGCAGATATTTTCTTCCCGCGGCGAACTTCGGCTCGAAATGCCGCTCGCGCTCCTCGGCGCTCAGGAGATCGAAGCTCGGCTCGAGGTGCACGAGGTGTCGGCGCAGCGGATGGAAGGCGACGACGTCGAGCTCGCACTCGTAGCTGCCGTCGCTCTCGAGTCCGACCCAAAGATCCGTGTGCACGAAATAGCCCTGGTATTCATACCACTCGGCCGAGAGTCGCTGCAGATAATCCATGCCGGGATCGTGCAGGCACCCGGCCGGCCTACGCATGGGTACTACTACATATTGTTCGTGCGGGGGTCGCGGCCGATGCTCGAGTCGATCGCCTGGAGGGCCTCGCTCATGGATCTGCAGCAAGCCATCCGTTCGCGCCGCGCCGTGCGCGCTTTCACTTCGGAGCCGGTCGAGCGCGCGCTGCTCACGCGCCTCATCGAGGCCGCCATTCAGGCGCCGAGCGCCGTAAACGAGCAACCCTGGTTCTTCACGGTGATAGAGGACCCGACCGTGCTCGCGCGCATCTCCACCGAATCGAAAGCGCACATGCTGGCGGCGCCGCCGCACGGGGTCTCGATGGGTCACTTCGAGCAGCGGCTGCGCGATCCGAAGTTCGACATCTTCTATCACGCTCCGGCACTGATCGTGATCTCGAGCGTGGCGGCGGACCAGTGGGCCGTCGAGAACTGCACGCTCGCCGCCGAGAACCTGATGCTCGCGGCCTGTGCGGAGGGCTTAGGGACCTGCTGGATCGGCTTTGCGCAAAGATGGCTCGCAACCCCCGCGGGCAAGGCCGTGCTCGGCGTTCCGGCAGCCTACCTTCCGGTGGCGCCGATCATCGTGGGCCATTCGCAGGGGGTGCCGCCGCCTGTGCCGCGCAAGCCTCCCGAGATCCGCTGGATCGGCGGTTAGCTGCGCGAGCGGCGCTCAGCAGGCGCGGTGCCGCGCCGGATGCCGCTCGCCAGCATGTCGAGGAGCGTGAAGGCGCCGGCCACCGCGGCGACCGCGGTCGGGTCGAGTCCGAGGGACGTGCGCAGCACGAGCAGCGGCAGCAGCGCCTCCGGGAGCGGATCGAGGAGCGGCACGTCGAGTCCCGGACCGATTGCCAGCCGCCGCTTGCAGAAGCTCGAGATCGCATCCCCGAGCATCGAGAGGGCTGCGAACGCAGCGCCCGTCCACGCATGCAGCCCCACCATCGCCGCGACGAGCGCGCACCCGCCGGCCGCTGCCGCGACTCCGCGCCAGGTCTTGTGGCTGCCCAGAAGCGGGCGGCCGTCCGGGAACGTCACCCCGAGGTCAAGGGGCGCTCCCCAGCGCCGGCCGAGCACGCGACCCGCGATCCACGGCAGGGAGTTGGCGAGGATGAGAAGGAGCAACGCCCGTGCCGCATCCGCGAGGTAAGGCATGGGGAGAGTCTGCACCCGCGCTGCCTGCGGCGAGCGGGTCCTCAGTGATCGAGCGCGATGCGCCAGCTCACGTCGGGGTCGTATTCGTCGATCGCGCGCGCGAGCTTCTCGGTATGCGGGCCGAGATTCTTCTCGCGCACGATGCCGTTCTGATTGACGATGAAGGTCATGATGCCCGAGTCGCCGTACGCCGCCGGATAGGCGAGCAGCGCGAAGCCGCCGCTCATGCGCCCGTCGGCCCCGATGTAGTTGCGGGCGCCGCCGGAAGCATGCGCGCCCTGGCGGGTGAGAATCCGGTAGTAGTAGCCGTAGTAAGGATGCGGCTTGGCGCCCCCCGATTCACCCACATAGCCTTCGGCGCGCGCCTGCGCGACCAGCGGGCCGAGCGGGCTCTCCGCCTCCTCGCCCGTGATCGGCCAGTAGAGTCCGTCGCGTTGCCCCGGGTGGCTCATAAACCGCTGCGCGTACTGCCGCTGCGCGCCGCCGCTCGCCTGCAGATCCGCGTATTCGCGTTGCGCCTGAACGTAGCCGCGGCAGACCTCGATGACGTTGAGCTCGTTGCGGCCGACACGGCGATCGAGGATCTGCTGCTCGCCGGCCCGCGTATCGAACCGCCATCCGCCGCTGTCGTGCACCAGCGGAATCGGCAGTGGCCAGTCCTCGGCGCCGACGAAGAGCACGGCCTGCTTCGAGCCGTCGTACTCGAGACGGTGGGCCTGATCGTAGGCGGCGATGAAACGCGCCCGGCCGTCGCGGTCCGCGATCGCATCTCCCGAATGGATGAGCTTCGCGCCACGCGGCCCGAGAATCGCCAGGAGATTGTCGACCTGATCGGCGCGCGTTGCGGCGACGAGCGCCCCGACCGCCTCGTCCGCGCTCGCAAACTCGCGCTGCGCGGCACCGCTCGAGCCCGCTGGCGCGGATGCCACCGTCAGCACCAGGCAGATCCCGGTAATCGCCATCAACACGCCGCAGAGCGGCCGAGTGCCTCGCGTGCGCGGCTCATTGCCTTCGATGCTCACCGTTCTACTCCTGTCGGCTGGCTGCGCGGCGCTGCGCACCCTGTCGAGTCGGCTCATCACTAGCGGTGCCCGGGATGGCCGCCGCCACCCGCGGGCGCGGCCGGCGCGGAGCGGCTCGAGGATCCTCGCGCCGCTTCACCGCGCACCTGAGGACCATGCCCGAAGGACTCGAATGCCCGCGGCGCGGCGCGCGGCTCCGGCGCCGCAGGTCTCTCATAAGACGGCTGAACCGGCATCGGCGCGGCGGGCGCCGGCGTGCTCTCACGCGGGGCTGCGGGGGTCGCCGGCTGTGGCGGACGGGCCGGAGCGGGGGACGACGGAAATCCGCGGAACTCGCGCCGCGCGGCCGCCTGCGAGCCCTGATAGCGCGCGGCCGTCGCCGCATCCCGGTACGGCACGCCGCCGCGATGCTGTGGATCGTGCTGCCACGGTTGCGGCGGCGGCAGGCGCGGATTCGGCAGACCCGGCGGGAAGCCGGGCCTCCAGTGCGGAGGGTAGACCACCAGCCCGTGGCCCACCCAGTTCCATCCGTACCAGCCCCACGGCCACGTCGGCCAGAAGATTCCGATGCCAATACCGAAGCCGATCAGAGCATCGCCGATGAAGACATCGGGCGGCAGTCCGAAGTCATACGGCGGATAGCCGGGCCAGGGCCAGACTCCGTAGATCGCGGGCACGTAGTAAGGCACGTAGACCACGTCCGGGTTCGTAGGCTCGATCGTGATCTCGTTCTGATCGGTGGTCACGGTCTGCTGGGGTGTCGACTTCAGCGTTCCCAGAGCGACGGCGCGCTGCCGCAGCCTCTGCACCGCGTCCATGACGTCCGCTTGCTGGGCGAGGAAGGCATCGCCGAGCTGCTCCGTCCATTCGAGGTAGGTGTCCATCTGGCGCAGTACTGCCGCAAAGGGCACCAGCGATTTGACGCTCGGGTCCCACGGTTGCGCCTCGAGAGCTCCCGCCAGGGCATCGCCCGTCAGGGCCGCATGGGAGGGATCGTCGAGCCAGCGCGCGGCTTCGACCACTTCGAGCGGGTAGGTGGACGCTGCCAGGATCGAGCCGAGGAGCGAGTCGGGATAAAGGGCGACGGGAGCCACGAGCTGCTCGAGCTGCGCGGTCGTCCAGTGCGCGCTCCAGGCGGGCGGCGGCGCACCGCCCGGAGGCGGCGCCGGCTGGCCGATGCTGTCACCCACGGTGATCGCGACCAGCAGCGCTGCTGCCACGCCGATGATTGTCGGTTTCATGGTTCTCTCGGACGCAGGTCCGGGCGGCATGCTGATTCATTCGCGGCCGGGTGCGTATACGCGCTAACCCGTACCCAGCTCGCGCGCTTCATCTCCGCCCTAGCGGAATTCAATAACAGGCCTCAGCTCACCCCGCGCCATGTAAGGATTGATGACGTTCGAGTCGGCGTTCCCGCGCCCGCCTCGCATGAACCCCCGCGCCCGAGCGCGGCACTTACGCGGGCCCGTGGCGGGCGCCGGGCACGGCTTCGTCGACGTGTTCGACACCGACGGCCATCTGCTGCGCCGCTTCGCGAGCCGCGGTCCTCTCGACTCTCCCTGGGGCGTGACCCGCGCGTCCTTCGCCTTCGGGCGCTTCAGCGGCAAGATCCTGATCGGCAACTTCGGCAACGGGCACATCAACGCGTTCGACAATGACGGACGATTCGTTGGGGAGCTCGAGGACGGCTACGGGAAGCCGGTGGTGATCGACGGGCTCTGGACGCTGACCCTAGGCGGCGGCCGCGGCTCGCCGAGGAACATACTGCTGCCCCGAGCGGTCGAATCCGCCAATGTCCCCGGGAGCCCTGGGCGTGAGAGGAATGACCTTCGAGAAGCTGTGTGTGTGGTGGCGCAACTACCGCAGCACGTTGCTGTTTCTGTGCCTCATGCTCGGCTTTCGCTCGGCGTGGGCCGACTGGGTCACGGTGCCCTCGGGCTCGATGAATCCCACCATCCTCGAGGGCGACCGGGTGCTCATCGACAAGCACGTGTTCGGCCTGCGCATTCCTTTCACGCGCGTGCATCTCACCGCGGGCGAGGACCCGCGGCGCGGGGATATCGTCGTCTTCGATTCGCCCGTCGATGGCACCTCGCTCGTCAAGCGGGTGATCGGCCTGCCGGGCGACGTAGTGGCGCTCGAGGGGGACCGGCTCACCGTGAACGGCCGCACGGCGCGCTACGCGGTGAGGGATATCAGGAGCGTACGCGGGCTTCTCGCCGCGACGGTCGCGGAGCATCCGCTCGTGCTGCGCGAGAGCGGTCTCGGCCAGGCTCACGATGTCATGATCCTCCCCGAGCGCTCAGCGCGCCGCTCACTCGAGACGCTCGTGGTGCCGGAGGGCAGGTACTTCATGATGGGCGACAACCGCGATAACAGCGCCGACTCCCGCTACTTCGGCTTCGTTCCCCGCGGCGACATCGTCGGCCGCGCGACGCGCGTCATCGTCTCGCTCGATCCCGACCGGCACTACGCACCGCGCTCAGAGCGCTTTCTGCGGCCGCTTTCCTGAGGGCGTCGGAGTCCGGCTCATCGAGAGCAGCTGATTGGCCGTGCGCCAGTTGCGCCCGGTGGCGGCGACTCCGAGAAAGCGCTCGACCTTGTCGTGCAGGGCGCATTGCGGAAAGCCGTGGGGCGTGTAGAGATAGAACACCGCTCCTTTGAGCTCGAAGGCTTCGCGTCCGGCCTTGAGGCGCGCGAGCGCGCCAAGATCGGGCCGCGCCGGCGGCGCGGCCAGGAAAAAGAGATGCAGCGACTTGTGATCCGCATGCGCTTGCGGAAACGGATTGGCGCTCACCGCCGCGGCGAGCTCGGCCACGGACAGCACGATCACGTGCGGCTCGAAGCCTGACTGCTTGAGTATCAGAGCGCGGATCTCCGCCGCCAGCGTGCGCGCGCCACCGCGCGCGCTCTGAAAGACGACATTGCCGCTTTGAATGTAGGTGCGCACGGAGCTGAACCCGCCGCGCTCGAAGATCGCAGCCAGATCCTTCATCACGAGCTTGCGGCGGCCGACGACATTGATCCCGCGCAGTAGTGCGATCCAGGTCTTCATGCTACGCACATCTACTTATAGGTCGCACGCCCCGGAGGTGGTCTGCTAGCTTGAATAGTCGCTGACCTCGAGTGGCGGGGAGTCCCATGTATCTGACAGAGACCTATAACGATAAGGTCGTGCGCCAGTTTGCCATCATGACGGTCGTCTGGGGGATCGTCGGCATGGCGGTCGGCGTGTTGATTGCGGCGCAGCTCTACTGGCCGGCGCTCAACTTCGACATCCCCTGGCTGACCTACAGCCGCCTGCGCCCGTTGCACACCAACGCGGTGATCTTCGCCTTCGGCGGCTGCGCGCTGTTCGCGAGCTCTTATTACTGCGTGCAGCGCACCTGCCACGTGCGGCTCTTCAGCGACAGGCTGGCGGCCTTCACCTTCTGGGGCTGGCAGGCGGTAATCGTCCTGGCCGCCATCTCGCTGCCGCTCGGCATCACCCAGGGCAAGGAGTACGCCGAGCTCGAGTGGCCGATCGACCTCCTCATCACGATCGTCTGGGTCGCCTACGCGGTGGTGTTCTTCGCGACGATCGCCAAGCGGCGCGTGCAGCACATCTACGTCGCCAACTGGTTCTACGCCGCCTACATCATCACGATCGCGGTCCTGCACGTATTCAACAACCTCGCGATCCCGGTGAGCCTGACCAAGTCCTACGTCATCTACGCCGGCTCCATCGACGCCATGATGCAGTGGTGGTACGGGCACAATGCGGTGGGATTTTTCCTCACCGCCGGCTTCCTCGGCATGATGTACTACTTCGTGCCGAAGCAGGCGCAGCGACCGATCTACTCTTACCGCCTCTCGGTCGTGCACTTCTGGGCGCTGATCTCGGTCTACATCTGGGCGGGACCGCACCACCTGCACTACACCTCGCTCCCCGACTGGGTGCAGTCGATCGGCATGGTGTTCTCGCTGCTGCTGCTCGCCCCCTCCTGGGGCGGAATGATCAACGGCATCATGACGCTCTCGGGTGCGTGGGACAAACTGCGCACCGATCCGATCCTCAAGTTCATGATCGTGTCGCTCTCCTTCTACGGCATGTCGACCTTCGAAGGTCCGATGATGTCGATCAAGACGGTCAATGCGCTCTCGCACTACACCGACTGGGTGATCGGTCACGTGCACTCGGGCGCCCTCGGCTGGGTGGCGATGATGACCATCGGCACCATGTATCACCTCATTCCGCGCCTCTTCAACCGGCGAGAGATGTACAGCGTCAAGCTCATCGACGTGCACTTCTGGGTGTCGACCATCGGCGTGGTGCTCTACATCACCGCCATGTGGATCGCCGGCGTCATGCAGGGGCTCATGTGGCGCGCCGTCAACGACGACGGCACGCTCACCTACAGCTTCATCGAGAGCGTCAAGGCGACCTATCCCTTCTACCTGGTGCGCCTGATGGGCGGGGCGCTGTTCTTCAGCGGCATGTGGATCATGGCCTACAACGTCTGGATGACGATCCGCGGTGAGAAGCCGCAGCCGGTGCCGGTCCCGGCGCCGACCCCGGCCGAGGAGCCGCTCCCGGCCGCCGCCGTCGCCGCCACCGGAGCACGCTCATGAACCACGACGTCGTCGAAAGGAAGCTCGGCCTCCTCATCGTGCTCATCGTGCTGGTGATCAGCGTCGGCGGCTTCGTCGAGGTGATCCCGCTCGCGACCAGCGCCGCCGCGAAACAGGGCGCGGTCCACATCACGCCGCGCACGCCTCTCGAGCAGGCCGGCTTCGATATCTACGAGCGCGAGGGCTGTTATCTCTGCCACTCGCAGCAGATCCGCCCCTTCCGCAGCGAGACCGAGCGCTACGGCCCGTACTCGGTGGCGGCAGAGTCGCAGTACGACCATCCCTTCCAGTGGGGCTCGAAGCGCACCGGGCCCGACCTGGCGCGCGTCGGCGGCCGCTACAGCGACGAATGGCACCGGCTGCACCTGCACAACCCGCGCGACGTCGTGCCGGAGTCGAACATGCCCGGCTTCCCGTGGCTCGAGAAGAGCAAGATCGACGGAGAGCTCCTGCAGCGCAAGCTCCGCGTGCTGCGCTTCCTCGGCACGCCCTACACCGACGCCGACATTGCCGCAGCTCCCGCGGCCGTGGCGGACAAGACCGAGCTCGACGCTCTCATCGCCTACCTGCAGTCGCTCGGCCTGGCACGGCCGCGCGGCTGAGCGGAGAAGCGCCCCATGCATCTCGATCCCGACGTCCTGAGCAGCGTGGTCACCATCGTGTGGTTCCTCGCCTTCATTGCGCTGTGCGTGTGGGCCTGGAGCGCCCGGCGGCGCAAGGACTTTGACGCCGCGGCGCAATTGCCCCTCGAGGACCTCAAAGAGCGCGCGGCCGACGGCCGCAAAGGGGGACGCTGATGTCGCCCGTCACGATGACGATCGTCGCGGTCGTCACCCTCCTCAACGTACTCGCCTGCGCCTGGCTCATCTGGTGGACCGCGCGCCGCCAGCCCGGCGAGGTCGCCGAGGGCGAGGTGAAGGACCACGTGTGGGACGGGGACCTGCGCGAACGCAACAATCCGATGCCGCGCTGGTGGCTGATCCTCTTCTTCGGCACGATCCTCTTCGCCCTCGCCTACTTCCTGCTCTACCCGGGCGTGGTCCGCGGCACGCTCGGCTGGTCGGAGGACCGCCAGTACCGGGACGAGATGCAGCGCGCGCAGCGCCAGTACGCGCCGATCTACACCGCCTTCGCCGGCCGCAGCATCGTCGATCTCGCCAAGGATCCGAAGGCGGTTGCGCTCGGCCGCAGCCTCTTCGCCACCAACTGCATCAACTGTCATGGCTCGGACGCGCGCGGCGCGCCGGGCTTCCCCGACCTGACCGACAACGACTGGCTCTACGGCGGCACGCCCGAGGACATCGTCAAGTCCATCACCTTCGGTCGTGAAGGCGTCATGCCGCCGCTCGGAGCGGCACTCGGCCCGCAGGGGGTGGAGGAAGTCGTCGATTACGTGCTGACCTTGAGCGGACATCAGGAGCCTGCCGACAAGGTGGCCGCGGGCAGGGAGCGCTTCGCGCTGTGCGCGGCCTGCCACGGGCCCGACGGCAAGGGGAACCCCGTGATCGGCTCGAAGAACCTCACCGACGACATCTGGCTCTACGGCGGCTCGGCGGCGACGCTCGCCAAGACGGTGACCGAAGGCCGCCACGGCAAGATGCCGGCGCACCAGTGGCTGGGCGACGACAAGATCCGCCTGCTCGCTGCCTACGTCTACAGCCTGTCGCACCCCTGAGTGAACGGCCATGAGCTCGAGCCCGCTTAAGCCCCCTGAGCCCGAGCGGCGCGGCTGGGGCGTCGATGTGGGGCTGGTGCTCTGGCCCTCGTTCCTCGCCGCGTGCGTGGCGAGCCTCCTCTTCTTCGCCGCGGTCGACCCGGCGCTGCTGCGCGATGCGGGCCCGCGGCTCTTCGCCGACCTCGACCG
>JASHQW010000148.1 GCA_030038875.1 Gammaproteobacteria bacterium
GCAGCGAGCGCAGCGTGCAGATGCAGGCGCTGGCGTTCGCCGCCGTGCTGCTCGCGCTCATCGCGCTGCGGCCCGCGCCCGCCTGGTGGGCGCTGGCGGCGCTCGCCAGCGCCGGGGTGATCGCGGCGGAGCTGCTCAACACCGCGATCGAGCAGCTCGCCGATCACCTGCACCCCGGGCTGCACGCGCGCATCCGCCTGGTGAAGGACTGCGCCGCCGCCGCCGTGCTGGTCGCGGTGCTGGGCGCGCTCGGAGTGGCGCTCGCCTTCGCCCTGCAGCTGCTGCGGCACTAGCGATTGTCGACTTTGCGGCGCGCATTTCGTTGACACGGAACGGCGCCCTCGGGCATGGTCGCAGCGCATGAGCCTGCCCAGTACCGAGCCGATCCGCCACGACTGGACGCTGCCCGAGGTCGAGGCGCTGTTCGCGCTGCCGTTCGCGGACCTCATGTTTCGTGCGCAGCGCGTGCACCGCGCCTGGCACGATCCGAACGCGGTGCAGCTCTCGACGCTGCTTTCCATCAAGACCGGCGCCTGCCCCGAGGACTGCGCCTACTGCCCGCAGAGCGTCCACTACGACACGGGCTTGAAACGCGAGGCGCTGCTCGAGGTCGCGGCGGTGCGCGATGCTGCCTCCCGCGCACGCGCGGCGGGCGCGACGCGCTTCTGCATGGGCGCCGGCTGGCGCTCGCCCAAGGCACGCGATCTCAAGGTGGTCGCCGCGATGATCCGCGAGGTGCGCGCGCTCGGGCTCGAGACCTGCGCGACGCTCGGCATGCTGACGCCCCGGCAGGCGGCGGAGCTCGCCGCCGCGGGCCTCGACTACTACAACCACAATCTCGACACCTCGGCGGAGTTCTACGGCGAGATCATCACGACGCGCACCTACCAGGACCGGCTCGACACGCTCGAGGCGGTGCGCGCGGCCGGCATGCACGTGTGCTGCGGCGGCATCGTCGGCATGGGCGAGTCGGTCACCGACCGCGCGCGGCTCCTGCGCACGCTCGCCAACCTGCCGGAGCATCCGGGCAGCGTTCCCATCAACCGCCTGGTGAAGGTGCCCGGCACGCCGCTCGCCGACGTGCCGGACGTCGACGCGTTCGATTTCGTGCGCACGATCGCCGTCGCGCGCGTGCTGATGCCGCGCGCCCACGTGCGGCTCTCCGCCGGGCGGGAAGCGATGTCGGACGAGCTGCAGGCGCTGTGCCTGCTCGCGGGAGCGAACTCCATCTTCTACGGCGAGAGGCTCCTCACCACCGGCAATCCCGACGTCGAGCGCGACCGGCAGCTCTTCGCCCGGCTGAAGATCACCGCCGAGAAGGGCCCGGCTGCGCCAGCAGCCGACGGCGGTCGTCCCGCCGCGCACCCTGCGCCGGCCGGTCATGAAGCGAGCCGCGCACGCGCTTCCTGAGGCGCTCGCGCGGCTCGAAGCCGCGCGGCTCACGCGCCGCCGCACCACCGTCGAGGGCTTCGCGGACGCGCACAGCCGCGCGCACGTGCGCGTCGGCGGCCGCACGCTCATCGACTTCAGCAGCAACGACTACCTGGGGCTCGCCCGCCATCCGCAGCTCGCTGCGGCCATGAGCGAGAGCGCCCGGGCCGCCGGGGCCGGCAGCGCCGCCTCGCATCTCCTCGCCGGGCACGGCACGGAGCACGAGCGCCTCGAGGAGGAGCTGGCCGCCTTCACGGGCCGCGAACGGGCGCTGCTCTTCTCCACCGGCTACATGGCGAATCTCGCCGTGATCGCCACGCTCACCGGGCGCGGCGAGCGCATCCTCCTCGATCGCCTGAGCCACGCCTCGCTCATCGACGGCGCGCAGCTCGCGGGCGCGGACCTCAAGCGCTACCCCCACGCGGATGCGGAAGCGGCGGCGCGCGCGCTCGCTGAGGATCCGGAGCGCACGGCGCTCATCGGCACCGACGGCGTCTTCAGCATGGACGGCGATCTCGCGCCGCTTCCGGCGCTCTCGCGCGCGGCGCGCCGTGCGGACGCCTGGCTGGTGGTCGACGACGCGCACGGGCTCGGGGTCGTGGGAGCCACCGGGCGCGGCACGCTCGAGGAGTGCGGCATGAGCGCCGCGGACGTTCCAGTGCTCATCGGCACGCTCGGCAAGGCATTCGGCTCCTTCGGAGCGTTCGTGGCCGGAGAGGCGGCCCTCATCGAATACCTCATCCAGAGGGCGCGCTCCTATATCTACACGACCGCGCTCCCGCAGCCGGTCGCGGCCGCGACCCGCAAGGCGCTCGAGCTCGTGCAAGCCGAGGACTGGCGGCGCACCCGGCTCGCGGCGCTCGTCGAGCGCTTCCGCCGCCACGCCACCGAGGTGCGCCTGCCGCTCGGCGCCTCGCGCACGCCTATTCAGCCCGTCGTGCTCGGGAGCGAAGCCGCGGTGCTCGCCGCACAGCGCGAGCTCGAGGCCGAGGGCCTCAAGGTCGCCGCCATCCGCCCACCAACCGTGCCGAAGGGCTCAGCGAGGCTGCGCGTCACGCTCACGGCGGCGCACACGGAAGGTGAGATCGATCAGCTCGCCGAGGCGCTCGGCCGCTGCTGTGCGCGGCCCGGCGCACCGGACGGGGCATGAGCGCGCTCAACGCCGAGGTGAGCGGGCACGGGCGGCGGGACCTGGTGCTGCTGCACGGCTGGGGGATGAACCTGAGGGTTTGGGACGCCCTCAGCGCGGCGCTGGCGCGCCGCTTCCGCGTGATCGCCATCGATCTGCCCGGACACGGCCGCAGCGACTGGGACGGCGCGGCCTGCACGCCGGCGGCGCAGGCCTTCCGCGTGCACGAGACGCTCGCGCCGCTCACGACCCGCTATCACCTCCTCGGCTGGTCGCTCGGCGGCCAGTTCGCGCTCGATCTCGCCGCCGCGATGCCCGCCGGCATCGAGCGCCTCATCCTCGTCGCGACCACGCCGCGCTTCCTCGCCGGCCCCGGCTGGCGCCTCGGGATCAAAGCGGCCTCCCTCGAGCGGCTCGCCGCGGAGGTGCGCGCAGATCCCGAGCAAGCCGTACGCGGGTTTCTTAAAACCCAGGTTCGCGGCCTGGCACCGCGCACCGCCCGCCGGGTGCTCAACCAGCTGTCGGCCGCGCTGGATCAGGGAGGACGCGCGCACCCGGAGGCGCTCGCCTGGGGCCTCGAGCGGCTCAGGCAGGCCGACCTCAGAGCGCAGCTCTCGCAGGTGCGCAAGCCCGCCCTGGTGGTGGCCGGCCAAGACGACCGCATCACGCCTCCGCAAGCATCGAAGGCACTCGCGGAAGCGCTGCCGAAAGGACGCTTCCGTCAGCTGCGCGGCGCAGGTCATGTGCTGTTCCTCTCGAACCGCGCGCAGTTCCTCGGCGCCCTCAACGGGTTCCTGCGTGGCTGAGAGCGAGGACGCCTTCCGTCTCGATCGGCGTCGGCTGCGCGCCGCATTCGACCGGGCGAGCGCCCGCTACGAAGCCGCGGCGGGCCTGCAGGCGCGCGTCTCCGCGGAGCTTCTCGAGCGGCTCACAGCCTTCGACTTCGCGCCGCGCGTGGTGCTCGACTTAGGTGCCGGCACGGGCCGCGTGACGCGCGAGCTCAAGCGCCGGTACCCGCGCGCGCTCGTGATCGCGCTCGACATCGCGCCCGGGATGCTGCGCGAGGCGCGGCGCAAGCAGCTGCTCTGGCGGCGCTTCGCGCGCGTGTGCGCGGACGCGCTGCGGCTGCCGCTCGCGGCGGCGAGCGTCGACCTCGTGTTCTCGAGCCTGGTGCTGCAGTGGTGCCAGCCGCTCGAGCAGGCGCTCGCAGAAGTGCGGCGCGTGCTCAAGCCGGCGGGCTTCTTCGCCTTCAGCACCTTCGGCCCCGACACCCTGAAGGAGCTGCGGGCCGCCTGGGCCGAGGCCGACGGCCTGACGCACGTGAATCGCTTTCTCGACATGCACGACGTCGGGGACGCGCTCGCGCGCAGCGGCCTTGCCGAGCCCGTACTCGACATCGACCGCATCGAGCTCGGCTATCCCGACACCTTGAGCCTCATGCGGGACCTGAAGGCGATCGGCGCGCACAACGTCACCGCGGGACGCCCGCGCACCCTCATCGGGCGCTCGCGCCTTAAGCGCATGAGCGAAGCCTACGAGGCCTTCCGGCGGGGCGGGGCGCTGCCCGCGACCTACGAGGTGATCTACGGCGCTAGCTGGGGCGCTGCCGGGCACGCCGCCGCCGCGGTTCACTCAGGCGAGGTGCTCATTGCACCGGGCTCCATCCGCCGTCCGCAGGGGCGCCCGCGGTGAGCAGCCGGAGCTTTTTCGTCACGGGCACCGACACAGGGGTCGGCAAGACGGTCGTCGCCTGCGCCCTCGCGCGGGGTTTCGTCGCCGCCGGCGAGCGCGTCGCGGTCATGAAGCCCATCGCGTCGGGGGCCGAGCGCACGCGCGAGGGGCTGCGCAATGCCGACGCCCTAGCGCTGATCGGGGCGGCCAACGTGCCCCTCGCCTACCCGCAGGTGAACCCCTATTGCTTCGAGCCGCCTA
>JASHQW010000149.1 GCA_030038875.1 Gammaproteobacteria bacterium
CGGCGCAGTGCGAGGCGTTTCTCGGGATCGGACCGACTGCGATCTCCTCGATCATGGGACTTTATCCCGAGGCGTTCGTCCGGCGGATGCAGGCGCGCGGCATCCGCTGGATCGCCACCGTCACGACCGTTGCCGAGGCGCGGCTCGCCGCCGCCGCCGGAGCGGACGCCATCGTCGCGCAGGGAATGGAGGCCGGAGGACATCGGGGAGCGTTCGACGGCTCGCGGGCCGAGTGCGAGCTGGTCGGACTCTCCGCTCTGCTTCCCGCGGTCGTGGACGCCGTCAGCGTGCCAGTGATCGCGGCAGGCGGGATCGCGGATGCACGCGCCGTGGCCGCGGCGCTCATTCTCGGTGCCTCCGCGGTCGCCGTCGGCACCGCCTTCCTGCGCTGTCCCGAAGCGCAGCTGCCGACGGTGTGGGCGGATGCCATCGGCAGGACCCTTCCCGAGGAGACAGTGGTCACCCGCGTCTTCTCCGGACGCGCCGGGCGCAGCATCGCCACGGCCTTCGCCCGCGCGGCGGCGGCGCCAGGCGCACCGCCCACGGCGCCCTACCCCGTACAGGCCGGACTCACGCTGGCGATGCGCACACGCGCGCAAAGCACGAACAGCCTCGACGGGCTGACGGCCTGGGCGGGCCAGTCGGCAGCGCGCGCGCAGGCCAGACCGGCTGCCGAGGTGGCCCGGGATCTGTGGAGCGGCGCCCGCGCACTGCTCGAGCCGCCTTAGTTGTGCTTTGGCGCTGCCGGCCCTATCGTGCCGGGTCAGAGTCGGCCGGGCAGTCGCTGCTCACTCGGTCAGCAATGGCGAGGGGGTGGAGGAAAGTCCGGGCTCCGGCGGATCGGGTGCCAGGCAATACCTGGGGGGCGCGAGCCCACGGAAAGTGCAACAGAGAGCAGACCGCCCAAGTCCCTCGCGGGACCGGCAAGGGTGAAACGGTGCGGTAAGAGCGCACCGCGTCGGTGGCAACACGCGACGGCACGGCAAACCCCACCTGGAGCAAGGCCAAATAGGGAAGCGGCGTGCGCCTTTATCGGCGGCACGCAGCGCTGATCCGCGCGCGCTTCCGGGTAGGCCGCTAGAGGTCCACGGCGACGTGGATCCCAGAGGAATGATTGCCCTCGACAGAACCCGGCTTACAGGCCGACTCTTTCTATGCGCTGCGCGCAGGATCTACGCGGTTCGCGAGGACGCGAACCGCGTACATGAAGCTAAGAGGCGAGAAGACTCGCCGGGAAGAGGCTGCTACTTAACTACTTTCAGCTGCGGGCGGCGGCCGCCGCCCTCTTCCGCCGGCGTCGGGCGCTTCGGTGGCTCGGGACCTAAATCCTGCTCCGAGAACACCATGCCCTCGCCGGTCTCGCGGGCGTAAACGCCGAGCACTGCGCTCACCGGAAAGCGCACGTGATGAACCACGCCGGCGAAGCGCGCGTCGAATTCCACCTGCTCGTTGCCGAGCCGCAGGCGCTGCGTGGCGCCTTCGCTCAGGTTGAGGACGATCTTGCCGTCCTTCACGTAGGCGCGCGGCACGTCGGCGCCGTCATGCCCGGCGTCGACGATCACGTGCGGAGTATTGCCGCATTCCGTGATCCACTGGTGCATGGCGCGCAGCAGGAACGGGCGCTTGGGTAGAGCGTGGGTCATGGCCTAACGCAGCAGCCGCATCTCCTGCTCCTTGTCGGTAAGGGACTCGCGGAACGCCGGGCGTGCAAACACGAGCTGCATGTATTTCTCGAGCGGCTGGGCCTGCGGCGGCAGGTCGATCTCGTAAAGAGGCAGCCGCCATAGTATCGGCGCGATGGTCGCATCCACGAGCGAGAACTCGTCGGAGAGGAAGAAGGGCTTGATCTTGAAGAGCTCGGTGCTCTGCAGGATGGTGTCGCGCAGGATCTTCTTCAGCTTCAGCGCCTGCTTCTTGTCCGGCTCCTGATCGATCTGCTTGGCGACCCCGTACCAGTCGCGCTCGATGCGGTACAGGGCCAGGCGGAACTGCGCGCGCGTCAGCGGGTCGACCGGCATGAGGGGCGGATGCGGGAAGCGCTCGTCGAGGTACTCGATGATGACACGCGAGTCGTACAGCACCAGGTCGCGATCTACGAGCGTCGGCACGCTGTGATAGGGATTGAGGTCGAGCAGGTCCTCGGGAAAGCGGCCCGCCTCGACGCTCACGATATCGATGCTGATGCCCTTCTCGGCCAGCACGATGCGCGTCCGGTGACTCCACGGGTCATCGGGTGCGGAAAACAACGTCATGATGGATCGTCTGCTCGACACGCTCCCACTCCGGCGCTCGAAGCTCGCCGTCAGTGAACGTCCTTCCAGTACTCGCGCTTCACCAGCCAGGTAAGCCAGGTGAACAACAGCAGAAACAGCACCACCCACACGCCGAGCTGGCGGCGCTCGACCTGGGTCGGCTCGCTCACGTAGTCGAGGAAATTCACCGTATCGCGCACGAAGCCGTCGAACTCGGCAGCGCTCAGGCGCCCGGGCGCAAGCGGCTCGAAGTGATCGAAGACCTGCTCATGCA
>JASHQW010000025.1 GCA_030038875.1 Gammaproteobacteria bacterium
CCCGCGCGCAAGATCGCGCCCGTAGCAGCGCGAGCACACCCCGTAGCGCGTCTCGCAGGTGATGGGGGAGCGGACCATCAGCTGATCGATGCCTTCGGCCTCGAGCTCGCGCACGAGCTTCTCATCGAGAAGCGTTCCCTCCTCGATCAGCACCTCCTCGGTGCCGGGCCGCATCACCGACTGCGCGAGCACTCGCCGAGGACGCGCTCGCCCAGGCCCTCGACGACATCGCCGCCCTCGACGAGCGGGGCCATCGCGAGGCCCTGCTTCGTGCCGCAGTCGATCTCGGTCACGACGAGGTCCTGCGACACATCGACCAGGCGGCGGGTGAGATAGCCGGAATTCGCAGTCTTCAGCGCGGTGTCCGCGAGGCCCTTGCGGGCGCCGTGGGTGGAGATGAAGTACTGCAGAACGTTGAGGCCCTCGCGGAAGTTCGCCGTGATCGGCGTCTCGATGATCGAGCCGTCGGGCTTGGCCATGAGGCCGCGCATGCCCGCGAGCTGGCGGATCTGGGCCGCGGAGCCGCGGGCGCCCGAGTCGGCCATCATGAAGATGGAATTGAAGGACTTCTGCTTGTGTCGGCGGCCTTTGATGTCGGTCGCCTCCTCACTCCCGAGCTTCTCCATCATCGCCTTGGCGACCTGGTCGTTGGCGCGCGACCAGATGTCGACCACCTTGTTGTAGCGCTCGCCGTTGGTCACCAGTCCCGAGGCGTACTGGTCCTGGATCTCCTTCACCTCGCGGTCCGCGGAGGTGACGATGCGGGTCTTCTGCTCCGGGATGACGATGTCGTCGATGCCGAAGGAGACGCCCGCGCGCGTGGCGTAATGAAAACCGGTGTACATGAGCTGGTCGGCGAACACCACGGTCTCCTTCAGCCCCAGCGCCCGGTAGCAGGCGTTGATGGTCGCGGAGATCGCCTTCTTGGTCATGTCCTGGTTGATGAGGTCGAAAGACAGGCCCTTCGGCAGGATCTCGGACAGCAGCGCGCGGCCAACCGTGGTGTCGACGATGCGCGTCTGCTCGGTGAAAGTGCCGCCCTCGCCGCGCAGACTCTCGCGCAGACGCACCCGCATCTTGGCCTGCAGGTCGACGCCGCGGCTTTCGTAGGCGCGGTGCACCTCGGCGACGTCGGCGAAGAACATGCCCTCGCCCCGGGCGCCGATGCTCTCGCGCGTCATGTAGTAGAGCCCGAGCACCACGTCCTGCGAGGGCACGATGATCGGGTCGCCGTTGGCGGGCGAGAGGATGTTGTTGGAGGACATCATGAGTGCGCGCGCCTCGAGCTGAGCCTCGAGGGACAGCGGCACGTGCACGGCCATCTGGTCGCCATCGAAGTCGGCGTTGAAGGCGGTGCACACCAGCGGATGCAGCTGGATCGCCTTGCCCTCGACCAGCAGCGGCTCGAAGGCCTGGATGCCGAGCCGGTGCAAGGTCGGCGCGCGGTTGAGAAGCACCGGATGCTCGCGGATCACCTCCTCGAGGATGTCCCACACCTCCGGTCCCTCGCGCTCGACCAGGCGCTTGGCGGCCTTGATCGTGGACGCCTCGCCCCGCAGCTGCAGCTTCTGGAAGATAAAGGGCTTGAAGAGCTCGAGCGCCATCTTCTTCGGCAGCCCGCACTGGTGCAGGCGCAGCTGCGGGCCCACCACGATGACCGAGCGGCCCGAGTAGTCGACGCGCTTGCCGAGCAGGTTCTGGCGGAAGCGGCCCTGCTTGCCCTTGATCATGTCGGCCAGCGACTTGAGCGGCCGCTTGTTGGTGCCCGTGATGGCGCGGCCGCGGCGGCCGTTGTCGAGCAGCGCATCGACCGCCTCCTGCAGCATTCTCTTCTCGTTGCGCACGATGATGTCAGGCGCGTTGAGCTCGAGCAGCCGGCGCAGGCGGTTGTTGCGGTTGATGACGCGGCGGTACAGGTCGTTCAGGTCGCTGGTGGCGAAGCGGCCGCCGTCGAGCGGCACCAGCGGACGCAGGTCCGGCGGCAGCACCGGCAGCACGGTCATGACCATCCACGCGGGCTTGTTGCCCGACTCGACGAACGACTCGATGAGCTTGAGCCTCTTCGAGAGGCGCTTCAGCTTGGTCTCGGACGAGGTGCCGGCCATCTCCTCGCGCACCTTGGCGATCTCGGCGTTGAGATCGATGGTACGCAGCAGCTCGAACACGGCCTCGGCGCCCATGCGCGCGTCGAACTCATCGCCGTGCTCCTCGATGGCCTCGAGGTACATCTCGTCGGTCAGCAGCTGGCCGCGCTGCATCGGCGTCATGCCGGGCTCGATGACCACGAAGGCCTCGAAGTAGAGCACCCGCTCGATCTCGCGCAGCGTCATGTCGAGCATGAGACCGATGCGCGACGGCAGCGACTTCAAGAACCAGATGTGGGCGGTGGGGCTCGCGAGCTCGATATGGCCCATGCGCTCGCGGCGCACCTTGGCCTGCGTCACCTCGACGCCACACTTCTCGCACACCACGCCGCGGTGCTTCAAGCGCTTGTACTTGCCGCACAGGCACTCGTAGTCCTTCACCGGCCCGAAGATCTTGGCGCAGAAGAGTCCGTCCCGCTCCGGCTTGAAGGTGCGGTAGTTGATGGTCTCGGGCTTCTTCACCTCGCCGTACGACCAAGCGCGGATCATCTCCGGCGAGGCCAGCCCGATCTTGATCGAATCGAAGTGCTCGACCGGAGCGTGCTGCCTGAAGAGCTTGAGTAAGTCTTTCATGAGTTAGTCCTGCTCCAGTTCCATGTTGATGCCGAGCGAGCGGATTTCCTTCACGAGTACGTTGAAGGACTCCGGCATGCCGGCATCCATCTGGTGGTTGCCGTCGACGATGTTCTTGTACATCTTGGTGCGGCCGTTCACGTCGTCCGATTTGACGGTCAGCATCTCCTGCAGCGTGTAGGAGGCGCCGTAGGCCTCGAGCGCCCAGACCTCCATCTCGCCGAAACGCTGGCCGCCGAACTGCGCCTTGCCGCCGAGCGGCTGCTGCGTGACCAGGCTGTAGGGCCCGGTCGAGCGCGCGTGCATCTTGTCGTCGACCAGGTGATTCAGCTTCAGCATGTACATGTAGCCGACCGTCACCTGGCGCTCGAAGCGCTCGCCGGTGCGGCCGTCGTACAGGTACGTCTGACCGTTCAGGGGAAGCTCGGCGAGCTTCAGCATGCGCTTGATCTCCTGCTCGCTCGCGCCGTCGAACACCGGCGTCGCCATCGGCACGCCGCTCGAGAGGTTGCGCGCGAGCTGCGTGAGGTCCGCATCGCCCAAGCTGTCGATCTCCTCGCGCTGGCCGCCGGTCTCGTTGTAGATCTGCTTGACGAAGGCGCGCAGCTCGGCGGCCGCCGCCTGAGCCTCCAGCATCCGCCCGATCTTGAGCCCGACGCCCTTGGCCGCCCAGCCGAGGTGCGTCTCGAGCACCTGGCCGACGTTCATGCGCGAAGGCACGCCGAGCGGATTCAGCACCACGTCCACCGGGGTGCCGTCCTCGAGGTAGGGCATGTCCTCGACCGGTACGATGGTCGAGATCACACCCTTGTTGCCGTGGCGGCCGGCCATCTTGTCGCCCGGCTGCACGCGGCGCTTGACCGCGAGGTACACCTTGACCATCTTCAGCACGCCGGGCGCGAGGTCATCGCCCGCGGTGATCTTGGCGCGCTTGTCGTCGAGGCGCTTCTCGAAGGCCTTGCGCTGCGCCTTGAGGCGCTCCGAGGCCTGCTCGAGCTGGCTGTTCGCGTCCTCATCCTCGAGGCGGATCTCGAACCACTCCTCGCGCGGCACCTCGTCGAAATACTCGCCGGTGATCTTCGTGCCGCTCTTGAGCTTCCTCGGCCCGCCCGCGGCGCTCTGGCCGACGAGCATGCCGCGCACGCGCAGGAACAGGTCATCCTCCAGGATGCGCTGCTGATCGGCGAAGTCCTTGCGGACCCGCTCGATCTCGGCCTTCTCGATCGAGAGCGCGCGCGAGTCCTTCTCCACGCCGTCGCGGGTGAAGACGCGCACGTCGATCACGGTGCCGTCCATTCCGGGCGGCACGCGCAGCCCCGTGTCCTTCACGTCGGAGGCCTTCTCGCCGAAGATTGCGCGCAGCAGCATCTCCTCCGGAGTGAGCTGGGTCTCGCCCTTCGGGGTCACCTTGCCGACCAGGATGTCGCCCGCCTTGACCTCGGCGCCGATGAAGGCGATGCCCGCCTCATCGAGCTTGGCGAGCGCCGCATCGCCGACGTTGGGGATGTCGGCGGTGATTTCCTCGGGTCCGAGCTTGGTGTCGCGCGCGACGCAGGTGAGCTCCTCGATATGGATGGTCGTGAAGCGGTCCTCCTGCACCACGCGCTCGGAGATGAGAATCGAGTCCTCGAAGTTGAAGCC
The DNA here is from genome assembly GCA_030038875.1 of Gammaproteobacteria bacterium. Taxonomy (GTDB): domain Bacteria; phylum Pseudomonadota; class Gammaproteobacteria; order Steroidobacterales; family Steroidobacteraceae; genus 13-2-20CM-66-19. The sequence goes on from JASHQW010000025.1 coordinate 4,359, forward strand.
GTTCCACGGCATGAACGCGACCAGGAGGTTCTGCCCGAGGGCGAGCTCGCCCAGGTGCGTCGAGGGGCCGTCGGCCAGTACGTCGCCGCGCGCGATCACATCTCCCGCGTTCACCAGCGGGCGCTGGTTGATGCAGGTGTTCTGGTTCGAGCGCGTGTACTTGGTGAGGTTGTAGATGTCGACGCCGGGCTCGCCCGCGGTGGTCTCCTCATCGTTCACCCGTACCACGATGCGCGAGGCATCGACCGAGTCCACGGTGCCGCCACGGCGCGCCACCACGGTGACGCCCGAGTCGATCGCCACCGGGCGCTCCATGCCGGTGCCGACGAGCGGCGTCTCGCTCCGCAGCGTCGGCACCGCCTGGCGCTGCATGTTCGATCCCATGAGCGCGCGGTTGGCGTCGTCGTGCTCGAGGAACGGGATGAGCGAAGCCGCCACCGACACGATCTGCTTCGGCGACACGTCCATGTAGTTGATGCGGTCGCGCGGCATCAGCGTGAACTCGTTCTGGAAACGGCAGGACACGAGCTCGTCGGTGAG
>JASHQW010000150.1 GCA_030038875.1 Gammaproteobacteria bacterium
AGCAGCGCCACGAGGCCGGGAGGCCAGGGCGGCTCTGCGAGGCGCTCCGGATCCACGTGGGCAGCGGCGAGCTCATCGAGCGGCAGCCGCAGCCGTCCGGCGCGCGCATCGCGCGCCAGGTGCGCCAGGAGCTCGCACTCGCGCAGCCGTGCGCCGAGCGCGCGCCCCGCGGCGCGCTCGACCTCGGGCGCCGCGAATCCGGCGAGCGGAACGATGATCGCCTCCGCCCAGCGCTCACAGTACACACTCAGCTCGCGGCGCGTCTCGAAGGTCGCCGCGGCCAGATCCCAGACGGCCGCGTCCACGAGGCCGCTGAGGCCTGCCAGCGGCGCGCCCTCGCGGCCGGCAAGACAATCGGCGGCGGCACGGGTCAGGGGGTGCGATGGCGTGCCCGCGGCGGTACGCGTGCATTCGGCGCGCCACCACTCGAGCCGCAGGTGCGCGACCTGGTGATCGAGCCCGGGCTTCAGGCTCGCGCCGACCTCGTCTTCGAGGGCACAGAGCGCCGCGAGCAGCGGCCGCTGCATCTCGGGAGCGTACAGCCAGGCGAGGGCGCGCGTCGCGGAGGCGGCCGGCCTCGCGGAGCTCATTCAGTCCCGGCCGGCGGATCGGCGAGCGTCGGCGCCTCGGTGTTGCGCGTGAGCTGTGTCACCTGCTCGAGCACCGCGAGAGGCGCGTCCGCGGTCACGCCGAGCTCGGTGAAGCGCCGCGCCTGTGGCAGCACCTGCCGCTCGAGCGAGCCGACGGCGGCGTTGTAGGCCTCGACCGCCGCGCCGAGGCGCTGCCCCATGCGGGCGAGGTGGCCGTCGAAGCTCGCGAGGCGCCGGTAGAGCTCCTGCCCCAGGTCGCGGATGCTCGCGGCGTTGTGCGCCACCTCAGACTGGCGCCAGCCGTAGGCCACGGTCTTCAGGAGCGCGATGAGCGTCGAGGGTGTGGTGATGATGACGCCCTGGCCGAGCGCATTCTCGAGCAGCTCGGGGCGCTCGGCGAGCGCGGCGGACAGGAACTGGTCTCCCGGGAGGAACAGCACGGCAAACTCCGGGCTGCGCTCGAACTGGCTCCAGTAGCTCTTCGCGGCGAGATCGCGCACGCGGGACTCGACCTGCTGCGCGTGGCGCTTGAGGGCCTGCGAGCGTTCCTCATCGCTCCCCGCCTCGAGCGCGGCGAGATAGGCATCGAGCGGCGTCTTGGCGTCGATGACCAGATCGCGCGCGTCGGGCATGTGCACGACCAGGTCGGGGCGCAGCGCGCCTTCCTCGCTCGTGACGCGCAGCTGCTCGGTGAAGTCGCAGTGCTCGGTGAGGCCCGCGAGCTCCACCAGGCGGCGCAGCGTGAGCTCGCCCCAGCGTCCGCGCACCTCCGGGCGGCGCAGCGCCGTCACGAGGTTGCGCGTCTCGCGCGAGAGCTGTGCCTGGCCGCCGGAGAGACCCTCGATCTGCGTGCGCAGAGTCGCGAATGCCTCGCGCCGCTCGCGCTCGAGCGCCTGGACCTGTGCCTCGGTGCGCTCGAGGGCCGCACGCAGCGGCGCCACCAGCTGCGCGACCGCCGCCTCGCGTTCCTTCAGGGCACCCGCGGCAATCGCCTGGTCGCGCCCGAGCGCCTCGCGCGCCAACTGCAGGAACAGCGCGCTGTTGGCGCGCAGCGCCTCCCCGGCAAGCGAATCGAAGGTGGCGCGCAGCCGCGTCTCGGACTGCTCGAGAAGCTTCAGGCGCTCGCAATCCTGCAGCGCGGCCGACTCGAGCCGCACGCGTGCCGCGGTCAGCTCGACGTGCAGCGCCTCGATGCGGCGCGCGGCGCGGATGTGCGCGATGAGCCCGCCCAGCACCGCGCCGGCGACCAGCCCCGCGGCGGCGACCGAGAGCAGCGCGGCGAGCATGCTCACTGCGCGGCGTCTCGGCGCGTGAAGTGCGCGAGGTAGTTGACCGCCACGCTGCCGCTCAATGCCGCATGCCCGCTGAAGGGGTTGAGCTCGATGCCCCGCAGCTCGATGAGCGTGAGGCCGGCCGCGCGCGCCCAGCGTGCCAGCTCCGAGGGGCGGATCAGCCGCTCGTACTCGTGAGTGCCGCGCGGCAGGAGCCGCAGCAGGTACTCCCCGGCGACGATCGCCTGCAGGAAGGAGCGCAGATTGCGGTTGAGCGTCGAGACGAAGAGCGCGCCGCCCGGGCGGGCGAGCGTGGCGAGCGTCGCCACCATGGCGGCGGGCTCGGGCACATGCTCGAGCATCTCCATGCAGGTGACGACATCGAATGCGCCCGGCGTGGCGCGGGCGAGCTCCTCGGCGGCGGCGACGCGGTAGTCGATCGCGAGCGCCGACTCGGCGGCATGGAGACGCGCGGCCTCGATCATTCCGGGCGCGAGATCGATGCCGGTGACGGTGGCGCCCGCGCGGGCGAGCGCTTCGGCGAGGAGTCCTCCGCCACAGCCGACGTCCAGCACCCGCGAGCGCGCGAGCGGGACGCGCCCGGCGACGTAGCCCGCGCGCACCGGGTTCAGCAGGTGGAGCGGGCGGAACTCCCCCTGGGGGTCCCAGAAGCGCGCCGCCACGGCGTCGAACTTGCCGAGCTCGGCCGGGTCGGCGTTGGTGGTGCGGGGGCTTTGCGGGGTCAGCATGGGTGGCCTCGGGCTTCGCCGCAGTATATCGGCGCGCCGTGCGCGCTGCGCACACGTAAAATCGACGTGTCAGCTCGATTTTCCGAGGAGCATCACAATGCCCAAATACCTGATCGAAGCGGCTTATACGGCCGAAGGCATCCGGGGCCTGCACAAGGACAAGGCCGCGGGACGCAAGCAGGCGGTCATCAAGGCGGTCGAGAGCCTCGAAGGCAAGGTCGAGAGCTTCTACTTCGCCTTCGGTGAGCGCGACGTCGTGGTGATCACGGAGTTGCCCGACGCGGCGAGCGCGGCGGCCCTGTCGCTCGCGGCCTCGGCCTCCGGCCTGGTGAGATGCAAGGTGACGGCTCTGCTCAGTGTCGAGGAGACGGACCGCGCGCTTGGCAAGAAGCTGACCTACAGAGCACCGGGCGCGTAGCGCCCGGGACCTGAGGTCGCGGCGAGCGGATGCGGCGGCCTGCACGAGCGAACGGCGCGGCTTGACAAGCGCCGCGAGACGGCCTCGAGGGCACCCTGGAAGCGCGGTGCCCGCGGGAGGCTTCGTGCTAGAATTTCTCCTTTGTTTTCACGGCCCAAACGGGCCTCCCTACCCGACAGTGAATGGCTGAAATCGCCCGCGAAGTTCTGCCGGTCAGTCTCGAAGAGGAGATGCGGCAGTCCTACCTCGACTATGCCATGAGCGTGATCGTCGGGCGTGCGCTGCCCGACGTGCGCGATGGGCTGAAGCCCGTGCACCGGCGCGTGCTGCACGCCATGCGCGAGCTCGGCAACGACTACAACAAGCCCTACAAGAAGTCGGCGCGCGTCGTGGGCGATGTGATCGGCAAGTACCACCCGCACGGCGACACGGCGGTGTACGACACCATCGTGCGCCTCGCGCAGCCCTTCTCCATGCGCTATCTGCTGGTCGACGGGCAGGGGAATTTCGGCTCGGTCGACGGCGACCTGCCGGCCGCCATGCGCTACACCGAGGTGCGCATGGCGCGCATCGCGCACGAGCTGCTCGCCGACATCGACAAGGAGACCGTCGACTTCGTCCCGAACTACGACGAGAGCGAGTCCGAGCCCTCGGTGCTGCCGACACGCATCCCGAACCTGCTGGTAAACGGCCAGACCGGCATCGCGGTCGGCATGGCTACCAATATCCCGCCGCACAACCTCACCGAGACCATCAACGCGTGTCTGGCGCTGCTCGACGATCCCTCGCTGCCGCTCGCCTCGATCATGCAGCACGTGCCGGGGCCCGATTTCCCTACCGGCGGCATCATCAACGGCGCCCAGGAGATCGCCACCGCCTACCGCACCGGGCGCGGGCGGCTGTCGGTGCGCGCCAAGGTGAGCATCGAGGACATCGGCCGCGGCGATCGCCAGGCCATCGTGGTCACGGAGCTCCCCTACCAGGTGAACAAGGCGCGCCTCATCGAGCGCATCGCCGAGCTGGTGCGCGAGAAGCAGCTCGACGGCATCGCCGCCGACGGCCTGCGCGATGAATCCGACAAGGACGGCATGCGCATCGTCATCGAATTGAAGCGTGGCGAGGTGACCGAGATCGTCCTCAACAACCTCTACGCGCAGACGCCGATGGAGACGGTGTTCGGCATCAACATGGTGGCGCTGCAGGACGGGCAGCCGAAGCTCATGTCGCTCAAGGAGATGCTGGAGGCCTTCATCCGGCATCGCCGCGAGGTCGTCACCCGCCGCACCATCTACGACCTCGGCAAGGCGCGCGAGCGCGCCCACATCCTCGAGGGACTCGCGGTCGCGCTCGCCAACATCGACGAGGTGATCGCGCTCATCAAGGCGGCGGCGAATCCGGCCGAGGCGCGCGCGGCGCTGCTCGCGCGCGCCTGGCCGCCGGGACTCGTGACCGAGCTGCTCGAGCGCGCCGGCGCGGTGTCCACACGGCCCGCGGGGCTCGCCGCGGACTTCGGCTTGAACGGCGGCGGCTACCGCCTCTCCGAGGCGCAGGCGCAGGCGATCCTCGACATGCGCCTGCACCGTCTCACCGGACTCGAGCGCGACAAGATCATCGAGGAGTACCGTGGACTGCTCGACAGCATTCGCGATTTGAGCGACATCCTCGCGCGCCCCGAGCGCCTCACCCAGGTGGTGCGCGCCGAGCTCATCGAGATGCGCGACACCTACGGCGATGCGCGCCGCACCGAGATCAACCGCGACCACCTCGATCTCACCACCGAGGACCTGATCGAGCCGCAGGACGTGGTGGTGACGCTCTCGCATACCGGCTACGCCAAGAGCCAGCCGCTCACCGAGTACCAGACACAGCGCCGCGGCGGACGCGGCAAGACCGCGACCGCGGTCAAGGACGAGGACTTCGTCGAGAAGCTGTTCGTCGCCCACACGCACGACACGGTGCTGTGCTTCTCCAACCGCGGCAAGGTCTACTGGCTCAAGGTCTATGAGCTCCCCCAGGCCGGGCGCGGCGCGCGCGGCAAGCCGATGGTGAACCTGCTGCCGCTCGGTGAGGGCGAGAAGATCAACGCGCTGCTGCCCGTGAAGCAGTACGACGAGCAGCATTTCGTGTTCATGGCGACGCGCGCCGGCACCGTGAAGAAGACGCCGCTCGCGGCGTTCTCACGCCCGCGCTCGACCGGCATCATTGCGGTGGATCTCGCCGACAACGACCAGCTGGTCGGGGTCGCGATCACCGACGGCGACCGCGAGATCATGCTGGTTTCGAGCGGCGGCAAGGCGATCCGCTTCCACGAGCAGGAGGTGCGCTACATGGGGCGCGAGGCGGCGGGCGTGCGCGGCATCCGCCTCGGGACCGGCCAGGACCTGATCGCGCTCATAGTGCTGGGGGAAGGCGAGGTGCTGACCGCCTCGGCCGCCGGCTACGGCAAACGTACGCCGCTCGGCGACTTCCCGCCCCACGGCCGCGGCGGCCAGGGCGTGATCGCGCTGCAGACCGGAGGCCGCAACGGCGACACGGTGGCGGCGCTGCAGGTGCTGCCGGGCCAGGAGATCATGCTGATCAGCTCCAACGGCACCCTGGTGCGCACCACGGTGGACGAGATCTCGGTGCAGGGCCGCAACACCCAGGGGGTGCGGCTCATGCGCCTCGATGAGGGTGAGCGGCTGGTCGGCATCGAGCGCATCGAGAGCCTCGAGTCCGGCGGGGACGAGGTCGAGGGGACTGGCGTCGGGAGCGAAGCGCCCGAGGAGCCGGCACCCGAGGAGCCGCGTTAGTTACCGTGCGCGCATTCAACTTCGCTGCGGGGCCGGCGGCGCTGCCGGTGGAAGTCCTCGAACAGGCCCGTGAGGAGCTCACCGACTGGCAGGGCCTCGGCGCCTCGGTGATGGAGGTGAGCCATCGCAGCAAGCCTTTTCTCGCCATGGCGCGCGAGGCGGAGAGCGATCTGCGCGAGCTCCTCGCCGTGCCCGCGAGCTACCGCGTGCTCTTCATGCAGGGCGGCGGGGCGGCGCAGTTTTCCGTGGTGCCGCTCAACCTCGCGGCAGCCGATGCGACCGTCGACTATGTGGTCACCGGCCACTGGTCGAAGCGGGCGATCGCCGAGGCGCAGCGCCTCATCGCGCGCGTCAACGTCGCGGCCGACGAGGCGGCCTCGCGCTATA
>JASHQW010000151.1 GCA_030038875.1 Gammaproteobacteria bacterium
CCGCGGATATCAGTGTGATCCATCGTCGCTTAGAAGCTGCCGCGCGTCGCGTTGCCCATCCGGTGCGATCGGACAGGAGAATCGACCATGCGCACAGCTGCGAGATTTACCCGCGCCCCCTGGACAAGAGCGGGCCATATCAGTTCTTGAGCTTGTAGCCCGTCCTGAAGATCCAGGCCACCGCCGCGACGCACAGCGCCAGGAAACAGAGCGTCGCCGCTGCGCTCGCCACCACGTTCACGTCCGCCGTGCCGTAAAAGCTCCAGCGGAAGCCGCTGATCAGGTAAACCACCGGATTGAAGAGCGTGATCTTCTGCCACAGCGGCGGCAGCATGCTGATCGAGTAGAAGGCGCCGCCGAGGAAGGTGAGCGGCGTCAGGATCATGAGCGGCACCACCTGCAGCTGCTCGAAGCTGCCGGCCCATACGCCGATGATGAAGCCGAGCAGGCTGAAGGCGAGGGCCGTGAGGATGAGGAACGCGACCATCCACGCCGGATGCAGGATCTCGTAGGGCACGAACACACGCGCCGTCACGAGGATCAGCACGCCGAGCATCACCGACTTGGTGGCCGCCGCGCCCACGTACCCGATCAGCACTTCGACGTACGAGACCGGCGCCGACAGCAGCTCGAAGATCGTTCCCGACCATTTGGGAAGGTAGATGCCGAAGGAGGCGTTGGAGACGCTCTCGGTGAGGATCGACAGCATGATGAGGCCCGGCACGATGAAGGAGCCGTAGCCGACGCCGTCGACTCGGCCCATGCGCGCGCCGATCGCGGCGCCGAAGACCACGAAGTACAGCGCGGTCGAGAGCACCGGGGCCGCGATGCTCTGCATCAGCGTGCGGAAGGTGCGCGCCATCTCGAAGCGGTAGATCGCACGGATCGCGAAGACGTTCATGTTCGCTCGCTCACCAAGCCGACGAAAATGTCCTCGAGCGAGCTCTCGCTCGAATGCAGGTCCCTGAAGTCGATGCCGAGCTCGCCGAGGCGCTTGAGGAGCGGCGCGATGCCGCTCTCGCCGCGGTGGGCGTCGAAGGTGAGGACCAGCGTCTCGCCGCCGTCGGCGAGCTCGAGCGGATAGCCGCAGAGGGCGGCAGGGATGGCGGCGAGCGGCTGCTGCAGGTGCAGGATCAGCTGCCGTTTGCCGAGCTTGCGCATCAGGAGGGTCTTGTCCTCGACCACGATCAGCGCTCCCCTGTGGATCACGCCGATGCGGTCGGCCATCTCTTCGGCCTCCTCGATGTAATGGGTGGTGAGGATGATGGTGACGCCGCTGTCGCGCAGCCGGCGCACCAGCTGCCACATGTCACGCCGCAGCTCGACGTCGACTCCCGCGGTCGGCTCGTCGAGGAACAGGATCGTCGGCTCGTGCGCGAGTGCCTTGGCGATCAGCACGCGCCGTTTCATCCCGCCCGAGAGCGTCATGATCTTCGCGTCCCTGCGGTCCCACAGCGACAGATCCCGCAGGACGCGCTCGCAGTGGGCCGGATCCGGCGCCCGGCCGAACAGTCCGCGGCTGAAGGTGACCGTCGACCAGACGCTCTCGAAGGTGTCGGTATGCAGCTCCTGCGGCACGAGGCCGATCTTGCTGCGCGCCGCGCGGTAGTCGCGCACGATATCGTGGCCGTCGGCGAGTACGCTGCCGGCGCTCGGCGTGACGATGCCGCAGATGATGTTGATGAGGGTGGTCTTGCCGGCGCCGTTCGGGCCGAGCAAAGCGAAGATCTCACCGCGCCGGATGGTCAGCTCGATGTCGTGGAGCGCGGTGAGGCCGTTGGCGTAGGTCTTGCGCAGCCCCGCCACCGTCACGACCGCGGCGAGCTCCGCCGCGCGACCGCCCGAGTGAAATCCGGGCATTTTTGCCCTAACCTTGCTCACCCAACACTGCCCCGCCACCCATGTCCACCGCCGCGCCCACCGACCCGCAGCGCCCGCCTCCCTCGGTGTTCCTGAGCTACGCCTCGGAAGATCGCAAGGCGGCGCAGGCCCTCAGGGACGCTCTGCAGACGTATGGACTCGAGGTCTGGTACGACGAGAGCGGACTCGACGGAGGAGACGCGTGGGACCAGAAGATCCGCAGGCAGATACGCGAATGCAATTTTTTCATGCCGGTGGTATCCGCGCAAACCGACGCCCGTCCCGAGGGCTACTTCCGCAGGGAGTGGCGCCTGGCCGTCGAGCGGACGCACGACATGGCGGACGATTACACCTTTCTGCTGCCGATCGTCATCGATGACACCACCCAGGCCCGCGCTCGCGTGCCGGAGAAGTTCCTCTCGGTGCAGTGGACGCGCGTCCCCGGCGGCACGGCCAGCGCCGCACTCGAAGGGCTCTGCCGCCGGCTCCTGTCGGGCCATGGCGCCGTACCGAAGACTTCCGCGCAGGCGCCCGAGCGGCCCGCGCGGGCTCGTCCGCAGCCCGCGCGGCGCGCGTATCCGGAGTTCCCGCGCGAGGAGCCGGGGCAGCGCGTCCGTTTCTGGGCGCACGTCATCGGCTGGCTGCTGCAGTCGGTCTGGATAACATTCCAGCGGTTGCCCCGCTGGATCAGGCTGATCGTGTGGGCGTGGCTGGCCATCGCCGTGATGTCCAGGGGCTGCTCGCTGAGCCGGAATTGGGACAAGGACGCGTCGCCACCTGCGTCGCCTGGAGCGCCGCGCGCCGACACGATCTCGCCGGCGGATGCCAGGAAGCTGAAAGACATCGCCGACAGCTATCAGGGCAGCTCGAACAGCACCGACATCGGCAAGCTCGGCGTGCAGATCGCACAGACGTTCGCCAGCGAGGTCGGCAAGGAAATCGCGGCGGCCGAGGCCCCGGTGCTCGCGATCCCCTTCGGCGCGCCTGCCGGGGATGCGGCCGCCCAGAGGCTCGCCGACTCGACCTTCGCCCAGGTGTACGGCCGGATCGCCATTTCCCATCATGGGCACGTGGGCCTGACGAGCGAGCCGCTCGCCTCCCTCGACACCGCGGCGGCCGTGGCGCACGGGCGTGAGCACGAGGCGAAATACGTTCTCTACGGCGCCGTCGACCGGCAATCACCGACCCAGAGCCTCACGGTGAAGCTCCTGTCGGTGGCGGACGGCTCGGTGCTGTGGTCCGGGTCCTATCCGCTGACGGGCGCCGACCCCGCCGCGATTGCGACGCAGATCGACGCCAAGGTGCCCGCCGCGGAAGACGATTGAAGCACCTGAACTGCCGCCCGACACCTCCAGTTGGTCACCCACAGGAGTCGCCCATGCGTAACACCGCTCTCCTCGCCGCCGCGCTCGCGGCCCTCTGCCTTCCGCCCGGCGTGCCCGCCGAGACGATCGTCGTCACGGGCGCGCGCATGGTGGACGTACTGGCAGGCCGCGAGCTCGAGCGGCCGCAGATCGTCATCTCCGACGGGCGCATCAGCGCGGTGGGCCGTGAGGGCGATCCCGCGCCCGCGGACGCGAAGAGGCTCGACCTGGGCAACCGGACGATCCTCCCCGGCCTCATCGATATGCACGTCCACCTGACCTCCGATCCGCTCATCAGCGGCTACCGCCGCCTCGAATACACCGACAGCTTCTGGATGACGGTCGGCGTCGCCAACGCCCGCAAGACGCTCGAGGCGGGATTCACCACCGTGCGCAACGTCGGCTCGTACGGCTATCAGGACGTCGGCCTCATGGAAGGCATCGATCGCGGGTATATCGTGGGGCCGCGCATCGTGCCCGCGACCTATGCGCTCGGCTCGAGCGGCGGGCATTGCGATGCCACCCAGTTCCCGCCCTCGATCACCACTCCCGCCACGCAGATCGCGAATTCGCCCGATGAGTACCGGGCCCTGGTGCGCAAGGTGCACAAGTACGGCGCCCAGGTGATCAAGGTGTGCATGACCGGCGGGGTGCTGTCGAAGCGCGACAGCGTCGGCGCGCAGCAGGTGTCGCTCGAGGAGATCAAGGCCGTCGTCGACGAAGCGCACCGGCTGGGACTGCGCGTCGCCGTGCACGCGCACGGTACCGAAGGCATCAACGATGCGCTGCGCGCCGGAGTCGACACCATCGAGCACGCGAGCCTCGCGGACGCCGAGAGCTTCCGGCTCGCCCGGGAGCACGGCGCCTGGTTCGACATGGACATCTATGACGACGACTACATTCTCGCCGAGGGCGCGAAGAACGGCGTGTTCGCCGAGAGCTTGGAGAAGGAGCGCCAGATCGGACTCAAGCAGCGGCAGACGTTCCGCGCCGCGCACGCCGCGGGGGTCAAGATGCTCTTCGGCACGGATGCGGGCGTCTATCCGCACGGCACGAACGCGCGGCAGTTCGCCAAGATGGTGGAGTGGGGCATGACGCCGCTGGAGGCGATCCAGGCCGCGACCCGCAATGCCGCCGAGGCCCTCGACCAGAGCGCCAACGTCGGCGCCATCGCTCCGGGTCGCTACGCCGACCTGATCGCGGTGGACGGCGATCCCCTCCAGGACATTCGCACGCTCGAGACGGTCGCGTTCGTCATGAAGGGCGGAGCGATCGTCAAAGGCACCGCGCCCTGAGGTCGCGCCAGCGGCCCGGCTGACGCCATGGGAAGCATGATCCTTCTCGATCTGGTCGGCGGGGTCGCGCTGCTGCTCTGGGGCCTGCATATGGTCCACAGCGGCATCGTGCGCGCGTTCGGCTCGGACCTCAGGCGCTTCCTCGCCAAGGCACTGCGCAACCGCTTCCTGGCATTTCTCGCCGGCCTCGTCGTCACCACGCTGCTGCAAAGCAGTACTGCCACGGGTCTGATGACGGCGTCGTTCGTGACCGAGGGGTCCGTGAACCTGATGCCGGCGCTCGCGATCATGCTGGGTGCGAACGTCGGCACCACGCTCATCGTTCAGGCGCTGTCATTCAACGTCTCGGCCCTGGCGCCGGTGCTGTTCGTGGTCGGCGTGACCGCCTTCAAGCGCGGCGGACAGACACGCACCCGCGATCTCGGGCGAGTGGCCATCGGCCTCGGGCTGATGGTGCTGTCGCTGCACATCCTGCTCGACACGCTGGCGCCGGCGGAAAACGCGCCCGCGGTGCGCACGGTGCTCAGCGCCATGACGTCGGAACCCCTGCTGTGCTTGGCTGTGGCGGCGGCACTGACGTGGGTAGCGCATTCCAGCGTCACGGTCGTGCTGCTGGTGATGTCGCTCGCGTACTCGCAATTCATCGCGCCGGATGCAGCTCTCGCTCTCGTTCTCGGCGCCAACCTCGGCAGCGCAATCAACCCGCTGCTGGAGGGCAGCCGCAGCGATGACCCGGCGAGCCGCCGCCTGCCTCTCGGCAATCTGCTGAATCGCGTGGTCGGCTGCGCCGTGGTGCTGCCCTTCGTGCATCCGCTGGCGGACGCATTTGCCCGGCTCGAGCCCAATCCCTCGCGCATGGCGGCTGACTTTCACACCGCGTTCAACGTGGCCCTCGCGCTGCTGTTCATTCTGCCGCTGAACGGCGTGGCCGCGCTGCTCACGCGATTCCTGCCCGAGCGCGCCAAAGCCGGCGATCCGTCGACGCCTCTGTACCTCGATGAGACCGCTCTCGCCACACCCTCGGTGGCGCTCGCCTGCGCCGCCCGCGAGACGCTCCATATCGGCGACATCATCGAGACCATGCTGCGCCAGACCATGACCGCGCTCACGACGGGCGATCGCAAGCTGGTCGAGGAGATCTGTCGCATGGACGATGCCGTGGACGGCCTCGACGAGGCGGTGAAGCTCTACCTGACCAAGCTCACCCGCGAAAGCCTCAACGAGCGCGACGGCATGCGGGCGATGGAGATCATCTCCTTCTCCATCAATCTCGAGCACGTCGGCGACATCATCGACAAGAACCTGATGGAGTTGGCGTCCAAGAAGATCAAGCGTCAAATCGCGTTCTCCGCGGAAGGCGCCGCCGAGCTGGCCGCCTTTCACCAGGAAGTCTGCGACAACCTGAAGCTCGCCTTCGGCGTCTTCATGACCGGTGATCTCGCGAGTGCGCGCCAGCTGGTGACCGAAAAGGCCGCCCTGCGCGCCACCGAGTTCGCGGCGGCCGAGAACCATCTGGCGCGGCTGCGCGAAGGCCGCTCGGAGAGCATCGAATCGAGCTCCCTGCATCTGGACATACTGCGCGACCTGAAGCGCATCCATTCGCACATCTGCTCCGTCGCCTACCCGGTGCTCGAGCGCGCGGGTGAGCTGCAACCGAGCCGGCTGAAGGAGGCGGCCCGGCGCAGGCGATGAGCGCGATCTACCAGATGCCGCCGAGGGCCACGGTGACGGCTTCGCCGTTCACGCCGGAGGCGGCCTCGCTGCACAGGAACGCGATCACCGCGGCGACTTCGCGCGGCTCGAGCACCCGGTTCTGCGGGTAAATCGCGGCGCGCTCGCGCCACACCTGCTCGATGCTCACCCCGCGCCGCTCGGCTTCCGTCTTCGCCGAGCGCTCCGCCATCGCGGTGCGCACCCAGCCCGGGAGCACCGCGTTGGAGGTGACGCCGAAGGGGCCTGCGTCCTGGGCGATGGCGCGCGCCAGCCCGATCAGGCCGTGCTTCGAGGCGCTGTAGGCGCTGCCGGAGCGCTCGGCCCTCTCGCCCGCGGTCGAGCTGGTGAATACCACCCGGCCGAAGCCGCGCTTGCACATGCCGCCGACCGTGAGCCGCGCGAGCTCGAACGGACCGTCGAGGTTGATGCGCATGGTCTCGCGCCAGACTTCCGGGTCCTGCTCCCACACGAGCCGCTCGTGAGCCGAGCCGATGCCGTGATTGACGACCAGCACTTCGACCGGCCCGAGCCGCCGTTCGGTCTCGGCAACGGCCAGCGCACAGCCCGCGGGGGTGCCGAGATCCGCCGCCACGTACTCGAGGCCGACGGCCGCGAGCTCGGTGGCGGTGCGCGCCACGGTCATGACGCGGGCGCCCGCCGCGGCGAGCAGCAGCGCCGCCTCGCGCCCTATCCCCCGTCCGCCTCCCGTAACGAGCGCCACTCGTCCCTTCATTCCTCACTCCCTCGTTAATGCTCGCGGCATCGTCCCACGCTAAACTCGCGCGCACAATCACTCCAACAATCCGAGCCGCAGCCGATGCGTACGAGAACACTCCGCTACTGGCTTATCGCGATCGCAGCCCTGGGCAGCATGGCGGCCGGCGTCGCCGCGGCCGCCGATGACGACAAAGAAGGCGATTTCAAGTTCCGTTTCGTCGGCCCGCACGTCGGCAACCGCATCGCCGCGGTCGCCGGTGTCCCCGGCGACGCGTCCGTCTACTACGCCGGCGCGGCCTCGGGCGGGGTGTGGAAGTCGACCGACGGCGGTAACCGCTGGGCCCCGGTCTTCGACAAGCAGAACGTGGCGGCAATCGGCGCGCTCGCCGTGGCGCCCTCGGAGCCGGGCACGGTGTGGGCGGGCACGGGCGAGGCATGGGTCATTCGCGACAGCGACGTGATGGGCAACGGCATCTATAAGTCCACCAACGCCGGGGAGACCTGGACCAACATGGGGCTGCCCGAGTCCGGCCGCATCGGCCGCATCGTCGTGCATCCTGCGAACCCCGACATCGTGTTCGCCTGTGTCCTCGGCCGCGCCACCGGGCCGCAGCAGGAGCGCGGCGTGTTTCGCACCACCGACGGCGGCCAGCACTGGACGCGGGTGTTGTTCGCCGGCGAGAACGTCGGCTGCTCGGGCCTGTCGCTCGATGCGCACGATCCGCACACCCTGATCGCCGGCATGTGGCAGGTGGAGATGCACACCTGGGGTGAATACAGCGGGGGCCCCGGCAGCGGCATCTACCTCTCGCACGACGGCGGCACGACGTGGAAGCGCCTGGAGAAGAACGGCCTGCCCGACGGACCGCTCGGCAAGATCGACGTGGCGATCGCGCCCAGCAACTCGCAGCGCATTTATGCTCTGATCCAGACCAGGGACCAGGGCTCGGTGTGGCGATCCGACGACGCCGGCAAGCAGTGGAAGCGGGTCAACTCCCAGCGCGCGCTGATCGGGCGCGCGGGCTATTACATCCGCCTCGCGGTATCGCCGCGGGTGGACAGCGAAGTCCTGGTCGCCAACAGCTCCTTCCATCAGTCACTGGATTCGGGCGAAAGCTTTCATGAAGTGCGCTGGGGCGGCGACACGCATGACATCTGGTTCGATCCGCTGAATGCCGACCGCTTCGTCATCACGGACGACGGCGGCATGATCATCACCACGGTGCATGGGCGCGGCTTTCATCGTGTGCAGCTGCCCATCGGTCAGATGTACCACGTTGCCGTGGATGAGCAGATCCCCTACTACTTCTATAGCAACATGCAGGACGACGGCAACATGCGCGGCCCGAGCGTGCCCCTCGGCGGGGAGGAAGGCTGGGATCGCCACATGGGCGGGTGCGAATCCGGATTCACGATTCCCGATCCCGCCGACGCGAACGTCGTGTGGGCGACCTGTTATGGGGATACGGTGACGCGCTGGGATGCGC
>JASHQW010000152.1 GCA_030038875.1 Gammaproteobacteria bacterium
CCTCGCCCGCCTTGCCGCTCACCTCGCCGATGCGCGCATTGACGGTCGACTGCACCTCGCCCAGGATTCCGCGCAGCGCCTTCTCGGCCTTGTCCCGTGTTGCCACATGGACCTTGGCACCCTCGGCGACCAGATCCTCGAAGAGCTGCGGGGCCTCACGCTGCGCCTTCACTGCGGCGCCGAGCCCTGCAAGCCACACCTGATTCATTGCGTTCAGCAGGCGCGCCTGTGCGGTCTTTGGCGCAGCCGCGCGCGCGCCTTTGCCCTGCACTTTTCTCTTGGTTGCCATATCGTCCTCTCTCTCACTCTCTGTATATATGCCTACTTGCCCAAACGCTAATATACGGTACGAGCTGCGCCTTTGAATTCGTACTTCCCGCAGGAATGCCGTCCGTGAAAGCGAGACGCCAGTCGATGAAAGAGCCGGCGAACAAGCCGCGCGCCGCGCGCGCACTCGCAGGCGCCACGCTTCGTTCCCGCTGGGAGAGGCTGCACCGGGGGGACTGCGAGCCTTGGCCCGACGCCGAGCGGATCGAGCGCCTGGCGAGGAAACATCGCGCTTTCGCCGCCTCTCTCGAGCCGTACGCCGGTGCTGAGGCGCTCGCCCGGGGCCTGCAGAGCGCCTGGGACGAGTTCCACGCGGGAGAGTTCCGCGCCGCGATCGAGCACGGCGAGCGGCTCGGCCCCCTCGGCGCCTCGGTCGCCAATAAGGCGGCGGCGGTTTGTACCTTGTACTCCCCACCTGGCGCATCCGAGGCGCTGGCGACGCTCGCAGCGGCCGTCGCGCGCGCCGAGGCGGCGGTCGAGACGCTCCCCGACTACCCGAACGCACATTACCTGCTGGCGCTCGTGCTCGGCCGGTACAGCCAGCGGATCTCGATTCTCAAGGCGCTGGCCGAGGGCCTGGCGGGCCGCGTGCGCTCGCACCTCGAGCGCACCCTCAAGCTCGAGCCGCGGCACGCCGAGGCACATCTCGCCTTCGGTCTCTACCACGCCGAGATCATCGGCAAGCTGGGCGGGCTCGCCGCCGCCTTGACTTATGGAGCCAGCCGCGATGCCGCGCTCGAGCATTTCGCGCGCGCCACGCGGCTCGCGCCGGACGCGCCGATCGTGCTCATGGAGCACGCCAACGGCCTGCTGCTCCTCGATGCGCAGCGCAACCGCGAGGAGGCGTGCACGCTGTACCGCGAGGCCGCGGCACTCGCTCCGGCCGATGCGATGGAGCGGCTCGACATCGAGCGCGCCAGGCGCGGGCCGGGTTGAGCGCCGCACCTCAGCCAGAGAGCACGGCCCCGCCGAGCAGCACCAGGGTCACGAGGCGATCGAACTCGGACGCCACGAGCGCGGTGAGCGCGGCGGGCTTTGGGATCAGCCGCTTGTCGGCGATCACGCCGAATTGCACACGGCCGTTGTAGCTCAACATGCTCACGCCCACGCCGATGCTGCCGGACTGCGGCACCCAGAAGAGCATCTGGGAGGCGGGAGCTCCGGCGAAAATCAGCCGCTCGCGCGGGCCGGGAACGTTCGAGGCGACGAGACTCGCCTTGGCGGTGAAGAGCGCCGTTGCGGGCTCTTCGACAGGGGACGGCAGATTGCCGACGAAGGACATGAGGCCGAGCGTGGCGAGCGCCTGGTGAGAGCCCTTGAGGCGCTGCATCGCGCCGTGCACCGCGTACAGCCGCTCGAGCGGATGGCGGATTCCGACCGGCAGGTCCACGAACACCAGTCCGAAGCGATTCCCCATGAGCGGGTCCGAGTCGTCAGCGGCGCGCAGATCGACCGGCACGGCGGCGCGGATCGTGAGGCCCGCGACCGTGTCGCGATGTGCTTCGAGGTAGCGGCCGAGCGCGCCGGCGAGCGTCGAGACCAGCACGTCGTTGACCGTGCATCCCAACACGTGCCCGATGGTCCGCACTTCCTCGAGCGATATCGGCTCCAGCCACGCCGCGCGCCGGACCCCGGACAGCGGGCCCTTGAGGCGCGTCGGCGGGTCGTCCGCCAGGGTCCCGAGATGGGTGAGCTCGTTGGCGACCGCCAGTGAGTCCCAGGCGAGTGTCGTGGCTTCCAGCGGATGCAGCGCGTAGTGGATGCCTTTCTCGAGGATCGAGTCGGCTCCGAAGGGGAGGTGAGACGCTTGCGCCTCGTGCTGCACCGGGCGGGCCGCCGCGCCGTGGCCGTCCGCCATCGACAGCATCACCCGCATGAGCGCGATGCCGTCGGCATAGCAGTGATGGATGCGGGTGATGAGAGCGCTGCCACCCTGCCAGTGCTCGATCAGGTGAAAGGCCCACAGCGGCCGTCCGGGCGTGAAAGGAACGCTGGCAAGCCGCCCCACCAGCCGCTCGAGGTCGTGCTTGTCCGCCCTCGCCGGCAGCTTCGTCGTCAGCACGTGGTTGGCGATGTCGAAGCCCACGTCGCGTACCCAGCGGGCGCCGAGCGCGTCGGCCTCCGGGTAGCAGAAAAAACGCTCATGGGCGAGGAAGTGCTTCTCGACCAGGGCGCGCAGAGCCGCGATCCTGAGCGGGCTCGAGTAGATGATGAGGCCGACGATCGTCATGCGGTTCGTGGGCCGGTCCATCATGAGCCAGGCCCGATCCGCACCCGACAAACGCTCTGCCGCCGCCATGGCGCTACTTTCGCGCAATACGGCACTCTTGTGCCCCTCGGTTTGCCACGATACCGGGCAGTTGCGGCACGGGTGTAGCGTGCGCCGACTACTGCAAGGGCGTGCCGAGACACGATGGCGTACTTTGTCACCGGAGGCACCGGCTTCATCGGCCGCCACCTCATCAGCGAGCTGGCCAAGCGCGGCGAGCCGATCCACGTGTTGGTCAGGCCCGGCTCGCACGCGCGCCTCGAGCGCATCGTGAGCGATTGCGGCGAGCGCGGCAGCCTCATCGTGCCGGTCGAGGGCGACCTGACGCGCGAGCTGCTCGGCGTCAGCGCGCACGCTC
>JASHQW010000153.1 GCA_030038875.1 Gammaproteobacteria bacterium
CCCAGAGCGTGTCGCCGCGCTTGACGACGTAGCTCTTGGGCGCCGTCGGATTGACCGCACTCGCGGGCACGGCGGCCGGCGGCGCTTCGGCCGGCGGCGCAGGCGCCTGTGCCTCGGACCCGGACGCCGCGATCGCAGCCTCGGTGGCCGTCATATCCGGAGCCGCCGAGGTCTCCGCGCCCGTCGCAGTCGCGGTCGCGGGCGCAGCCGTCGCCGCTTGCGGCGGAGCTTCCGAATGATGGAATAGCGTGCACCCTGAAAGCGTCAGCGACAGGGCGAGCAGGCCCGCGCAGGAGCGGGCGCCAAGTACTTGATTAGAGACCATCCTCCACTCCTCTTTGCACGAGGTGGGGCACACAAGCAGCGCCCGAGATTCTAATTGTTATACTGGCATGCGGCGCATTTGGCAGATGAATTAATGTCAAAATCGTGCGCTGGATCACGGGCGCCGGCGCCCCCATATACGTCGAAATCATGGCCTTAAGAACCATCCTGGAGTTTCCGGACCCCCGGCTGCGCACGCGCGCCAAGCCGGTGACCGAGTTCGATGCCGCCCTCGGGACGCTCATCGACGATCTGTTCGAGACCATGTACGCCGCCCCCGGGATCGGGCTCGCGGCCACGCAGATCGATGTCCACCAGCGGGTCATCGTCATAGACCTCTCGAGCGACAAGAGCGGTGCGCTCGCGCTCGTCAATCCCGAGATCCTCGCCCGCGAGGGTGAGGAGAGCACCGAGGAGGGGTGTCTGTCAGTGCCCGGGATCTTCGATGAGGTGAAGCGCGCGGCGAAAGTGCGGGTGCGCGCTCAGGACCGCACGGGTGCGATATTCGAGCGCGACTACGACGAGATCCTGGCCGTCTGCATCCAGCACGAGATGGACCATCTCGAGGGGAAGCTGTTCGTCGATTACCTCTCCGACCTCAAGCGCGAGCGAATTCGCAAGAAGCTCGACAAGGAGCGTAAGGAGCGCTCGGCACGCGCTGCGGCGCCCCAAAGCAGCGCGCACCGCGCTTACTAGATGGGCAAAAGTCGCCTGCGGCGCTTTTGCGGACAACGCCTGCGTTTCCGCCGGCAAAAGGCGCGACTTTTGCCGGCTGCTCACTGCCGGGGTTGTTAGCTTTGCGTGTGGCCTTCGCCGGGACGCCGGAGTTCGCGCTGCCCGCGCTCGAGGCGCTGCTCAGGTCTCATACCGTTGTCGGCGTGCTGACGCAGCCCGACCGCCCGAGCGGACGCGGCCGCCACCTGCATGCATCGCCGGTGAAAGCCCTCGCCGAGGCGCAGCGCCTGCCGCTCATGCAGCCCGCGAGCCTGCGGGAAGAGGGGCCGCGCGGGGAGCTGGCCGCCTGGAGGCCCGAGGTCCTGGTCGTCGCCGCGTACGGCCTGGTTCTCCCGCCGGCGGTGCTCGAGCTGCCGCGCTACGGCTGTCTCAACATTCACGCCTCGCTCCTGCCGCGCTGGCGCGGCGCCGCTCCCGTGCAGCGCGCGATCCTCGCCGGGGACAAGGTCACGGGCGTCACCATCATGCAGATGGACGCGGGGCTCGACACCGGCGCGATGCTCCTCAAGCGCGAGATCGAGATCGGCGCGCATGACACCGGCGGCTCGCTGCAGGCAGCGCTCGCGCGGCTCGGCGCGGCGGCGATCCTCGAAGCGCTCGAGGGAGTTCGCTCCGGGACCCTCGAGGCGCAGCCGCAGCCGCAGGAGGGCGCCACCTACGCCGCCAAGATCGATCGATCCGAGGCTCTCATCGACTGGAGCCGCGATGCGGCGAGCATCGAAAGACAGGTGCGGGCCTTCGATCCCTGGCCGATCGCCGAGACGACTCTCGAGGGAGAGCGCCTCCGCATCCATTCTGCGGCCAACATGCAAGTAAATGACGGTAAAAGATCAGAAATAGGTGCCATCGTCTCCGTACGTGACGGCATCATGCTCGTTCAGTGCGGCGAGGGGCTCCTCGGCATCCGGAAAGTGCAGAAACCGGGCGGGCGGATACTCCAGGTGTCCGAATTCGCCCACAACCTGCGCCTCGCAGGCCGGCGCCTTGGCTAGAACGCGCTGGGCTCCGGGCGCCCCGGCATTGGCTGCGGCGGCCCGGGTCGTCGACGCCGTGCTCGCGAACGGCCGGTCCGCGGATGCGGCGCTCGCGGAAGGGGAGCCTTCCGAGGATCGATCCGCGGTGCGCGCGATCGCGCTCGGAACGCTGCGTTGGTATCTGCGGCTCGCCCCGGCGCTCGAGCGGTTGATGAAGCGGCCCGCGGGCGTCGCATCGGCAGTGCGGGCACTGCTCGTGGTGAGCGCTCACCAGATCGAATACTCGCGCAACGTGCCGGAGCAGACGGTGCACGCCGCGGTGGACGCGGCGCGCATTCTCGCCGGCGAGCGCGCCACGGGCCTCGTCAACGCCGTGCTGCGGCGCTACCTCGCCGAGCACGCCGAGCTTCTGGCGCAGGTGGATCCGGAGCTCGCGCGCCGCACCGCTCACCCCGCATGGCTCGTCGATCGTCTGCGTGCCGCCTGGGGAGACTCCTGCGAGCGCATCCTCGCCGGCAACAACGCGCATCCGCCGATGACGCTGCGGGTGGACCTCTCGCGCGTGAGCGCGGCGAACTACGTGAATCAACTCCAAGAAGCCGAGATTGAAGCACGCTCGATACAATGGTGCGAATCTGCAGTAACTTTGGACCGCCCGGTACCCGTCGGGCGACTCCCGGGCTTCGCCGAGGGCAGGGTGTCGGTTCAGGACGCCGGGGCTCAGCTCGCGGCGCCGCTGCTCGCGGCACGGGCCGGGACGCGCGTGCTCGACGCCTGCGCGGCTCCGGGGGGCAAGACCGGTCACATTCTGGAGCAGCTCGGCGAGGGAGCCGATGTCACGGCGGTGGACATCGATCCCTCCCGGGTCGAGCGGATCCGCGAGAACCTCGAGCGCCTCAAGCGCCCCGCGCACCTGAGCGTCGGGGACGTGCGCGAGCCGCAGAGCTTCTGGGACGGCCGGCCCTTCGAGCGCATTCTGGTGGACGCCCCGTGCTCCTCCACGGGCGTCATCCGCCGCCATCCGGACATCAAGCTGCTGCGGCGCGAGAGCGACCTGCCGGCGCTCGCCGCCGGGCAGCTCGCGATCCTCGCAGGCGCGGCGCGCATGCTGGCCGTGGGCGGGCGGCTGGTCTATTGCACCTGCTCGGTGCTGCCCGAGGAGAACGAGGGGGTGGTGCAGCGCTTCCTCGAAGGCGCACCCGAGATGACTCCCGGCGAGATGCCCCGCGCTGCCGCGCTGGCCCCCGGTGCCCGCGACCGGGCCATCGGCGTTCAGCTGCTCCCGGGGGCAGAGGCGGGGACCGACGGCTTCTATTATGCTTGTCTCGAAAAGACAACGGCCGGAACCTGATCGGTAAGCCCCAAGTCCATAATCGAGGCCAGTCGTTGCATCCATGCTACGCGACGGTCCAGCAAGGGATGGTTTGATCGGGCGCGGCTTGCTCACGACGCTCTGCGTGCTGGCGCTCACCGCGCCGGCCGGGCGGGTGCGGGCGGATGCCCTGGACGGCGTGCTCGTCGTGCGTTCCGCGTACGTCAACATCGACCACGGGGTGTTCCTGCTGCATGCCCGGGTGGATTACCCGGAGGGGCCCGCCATCCGCAACGCACTGCGGGATGGCATCACACTGGCCTTCGACCTGGATGTGCGCATCGAGCGGGAGCGGCGTCTGTGGTTCAACGCGAGCATCGTAGAGCTGACATTGCACCGCGAGCTCAGCTATCACGCGGTGAGCGACCGCTACGTGGTGCGTGACGTGCGCAGCGGCGATCAGGACACCTTCGCAACGCTCGACGAGGCGCTCGACTCCCTCGGCAAGGTGGACGCCTGGCCGATCCTCGTGGAGCCGCAGCTCGACGGCGGCAGCTACACGATCAGCGTGCGTGCCGGCGTACGCCGCGGGCAGCTGCCGGCATCGCTGCGGGCGCTGCTCTTCTGGACCGACGACTGGGCTCGCGAGAGCGAGTGGTACACGTGGTCGCTGCCCGTGTAAATCCGCGCAGCCAGCGCCGCGTGCGCGCGAGCGCGGTCGCACTCGGCGTCTTCTGGTGCGTGACCGGCATCGGCGCCTTCCTGCTGCTCGCCAAGAGCGTACAGAACTCGGGCGAGTTCGCGCGGCTGCAGTGGTGGATCGTGGTCCTCAACACCTGCGCGGTGCTGGTGCTCACGGTGCTGGTGGTGCGCAAGCTCTGGCGGCTGGTGCGCGACTACCGCCGGCACGTGCCGGGCTCGCGGCTTACCGCGCGGACCGTCGGCATCTTCGGGGCGCTCGTCATCGCGCCGCTCCTCATCGTGTACCTGTCCTCGCTCGAGTTCCTGAACCGCGGCATCGACAGCTGGTTCACGGTGGAGGTGAAGCAGGGGCTCAACGACGCGGTGGTGCTGACGCGCGCGGCACTCGAGCTGCGCATGCGCGAGTACTCGCAGCGTACGCAGGCGCTGGCGCGGGACCTTCCGGGGCTGGCGCCCGCGGCGCTGCAGGCGCGCCTCGATGCCGAGCGGCGCACGAGCGAGGCGCGCGAGATCGCCCTCTTCGGCGCGCGCGGGCGCATCGTCGCGGCGAGCATCGAGAACCCGCTCGAGGCGCTGCCGGCGCAGCCGCCGCAGGACCTCGTGCGCCAGGTGGCTCAACACCTTCCCTACGTGAGCCTCGAGCCCCAGGCGGGCGGCAGCTACCTGATCCGCACGGGTGCGGCGCTTACCGAAAGTGTCGCGAGCCACGACGCGCGCTTCGTGGTGGCGATCTACGCAGTGCCGGCACAGCTCGCGGCGCTGTCGGAAGCCGTGCAGGGGACCTATTCGCAGTACGGCAATCTCGCCGCGATGCGCGAGCCGCTCAAGTACAGCTTCAGTCTCACCCTGACGCTCGTGCTGCTGCTCGCCATGCTGGCCGCCATCTATGGTGCGATCTTCTCGGCGCAGCGCCTGGTGCGTCCCGTGCAGGATCTCATCGAAGGCACGCGTGCGGTCGGCAAGGGCGACTTCGCCACGCGGCTGCCGCTGCCCTCGCGCGATGAGATGGGATTCCTGGTGCACTCCTTCAACGACATGACCAAGCGGCTGCGGCGTGCGCGCGCCGAGGCGCAGCACAGCCAGGAAGCGGTCGAGCGCGAGCGCGAGCGGCTCGCCATCATTCTTGCGCGGCTCTCGACCGGGGTGCTGGCGATCGACCGCAACATGACGGTACGGATGGCGAACGAGGCGGCCGGAGCGATCCTCGGCACCGAGCTCGCCGCCGCCACGGGCAGGCCCCTGCCCGAGCTCGCCGCCGGCAACGAGCGGCTCGGGCAGTTCGTGGGCGCACTCGCGGTGCGCTTCGCCGCCGGGCGCGAGGAGTGGCGCGAACAGCTCGACCTCGACGGCACCGCCGGCCGCCGCACGCTCATGTGCGCCTGCACGGCGCTCCCGGGCGAGGACCGCGACATGGGCTTCGTGATCGTCTTCGACGACATCACGACGCTGCTCGCGGCACAGCGCGATGCCGCCTGGGGCGAAGTGGCGCGGCGCCTCGCGCACGAGA
>JASHQW010000026.1 GCA_030038875.1 Gammaproteobacteria bacterium
TTAATGCCGGAACCCAGATGTGAAGGTCATCACGTCGGTGCATCCATCGCGCTCACCATACTGCGCTCACCACATTACCCGGAAGTCGGGGCTCTTACACGGCATGTCCGCCCGCGAGCGCCCTGAGGACCAGCGAGACCACTCTTGTCAAACCAGGCTGCGGCTCTCTCTATGACCTCCAACGCCGATTCCGCGGACCCGGCGGTCTCCCGCTTCCTGGATGCAGTCTGGATGGAGCGCGGCCTGTCGCCGAACACGCTCGCCGCCTACCGCGCCGATCTTACCGCGCTCGCGCGCTGGCTTGCCGAGCGCGGTGTTCCCATCATGCGCACCTCGCGCCTCGACCTGCAGGAGTTCATCGCCTCGCGGGTGCGTGGCGGGGCGCGGCCGCGCTCGACCGCGCGGCAGCTGTCGAGCTTCCGGCGCTTCTTCCGCTACTACATGCGCGAGGGCGCGATCCGCGAGGATCCCACCGCGCAGATCGCCATGCCCAAGATCGGGCGCTCGTTGCCGCGCTCGCTCACCGAGGAGGAGGTCGAGTCACTGCTCGCCGCCCCGCTGGTGAGCGACCCGCTCGGCAACCGCGACCGCACCATGCTCGAGGTGCTGTACGCCACGGGCCTGCGCGTGTCGGAGCTGGTGAACCTGCGCCAGGGGCAGATCAACCTCAACCAGGGCGTCATCCGCATCCTCGGCAAGGGCGACCGCGAGCGGCTCATTCCGCTCGGCGAGGAGGCGATGCGCGCGCTGAAGGAATTCGGGCGCGGCCCGCGCGGCGAGATCCTGCTCGAGCGCCAGACGGATTACCTGTTCCCGACGCGGCGCGGTGACCGCATGACGCGCCAGGCCTTCTGGCACATCATCAAGCGCTATGCGCGCAAGGCCGGCATCAGCAAGGAGCTCTCGCCGCACACGCTGCGGCATGCGTTTGCGACGCACCTGCTGAATCACGGCGCGGACCTGCGCGTCGTGCAGCTGCTGCTCGGCCACAGCGACCTGTCGACGACCCAGATTTACACGCACGTCGCGCGCGAGCGCATGAAAGAGCTGCACTCGCAGCACCACCCGCGCGGCTGACACGCGGCGCGCCCTCGGCCCAAGCTACCGTGTCCCACCCGTCCGCGTCTGCTAGACTGCCGCGGACATTCTTCATGGAGGCGCGCGTGGCACGCGAACCAAAGGCCGCGGTGCCGGTCCAACTGCCGCTCTCGATCTCGTCACGGAAGCTCCCCATGCCCTCGAAGAAGCTGTTGTTGCTGCTCGTCCTGCTGGGTGCCGTTTCCTGGAACCCGCTGTCGGCGCAACAGCCGTCCGCGAAGCCCGTGGACCCGCGTGAGGAGATCGCCAGGAAAATTCCGGGCGGCGCGCGCGCCGATGAGCTGCGCGCCACACCCGTCGCCGGGATCTGGGAGTTCGCCCGCGATGGCGACATCGCCTACGTGAGCGCCGACGGCCGCTATGCCTTCAGCGGCGACCTGGTCGAGCTCGGCTCGAACGTCAACCTCACCGAGCTGCGCCGGCGGGAGCTGCGCACCCGCGAGCTGGCGGCGATTCCTGAGAGCGAAATGCTGATCTTCTCGCCCAAGGAGCCGAAGTACACGGTGAGCGTATTCACCGACGTGGACTGCCCGTACTGCAGGAAGCTGCACTCCCAGATCGGCGAGTACAACCGCTTGGGGATTCGCGTGCGCTACCTGCTCTATCCGCGCAACGGGCCGAACACGCCCTCCTGGACCAAGGCCGAGCAGGTGTGGTGCTCCTCGAACCGCAACGACTCACTCACCAAGGCGAAGCTGGGCCAGGATCTCAAGAACAAGCCCTGCACCGACACGCCGCTGGCGCGCTTCTGGGCCCTCGGTCAGAAATTCAACATCACCGGAACGCCGGCCATCGTGATGGCCGACGGCGAGATGGTCCCGGGCTACATGCCGCCGGACGTGCTGCTGAAGCACCTGCAGGAAGAGCAGAAGCGTTAAGGCGAGTCAGCGCGTTGGTGAGCGGGCAAAAGCCCGTGCGCCAGCCTTGCAACGAAGTGCTCGGCTGCTGAGGTAATCATCACTGCTGAGGATCGAGCCCCGCCTTTTGCCCGCGGGCGAGAATGCGGCTGTGCGGCTGGCCTGCTGACGGGGCCGCAGGCACCGTCAGCCTATCGTTCAAGAAGCTTCAGCTTATCGGGTTTGCCCTCCCACTCCTTGGCATCCGCGGGCGGCGCCTTCTTCTCGGTGATCACCGGCCACTGCTTGGCGAGCTCGGCATTCAGCTGCTTGAAGTGCTCCTGACCCTTCGGCAGCTCCTCCTCGGAGAAGATCGCCTCGACCGGGCACTCCGGCTCGCACAGCGTGCAATCGATGCACTCCTCGGGATCGATGGTGAGGAAGTTCGGTCCTTCGTGGAAGCAGTCGACGGGACAGACCTCGACGCAGTCCATGTACTTGCACTTGATGCAGTTCTCGGTGACGACGAAAGTCATTCAGGTTCCTCGAGGCCGGACGCCACCGGCCCGGGGGCCGCGCGGCCGCGTATTGTGCCACGCCGCCCGCTGCGGGTAAGGATCGCCTTAGAAGCTTCCGTTATGTGGCGCCCGCGCTAGGTTGCTTGAGGCGCCGGTCGATGGTGGTGAAATGGTGCGGCTCGCGCCCGGCGGCGCGGTCTTCGAGGTAGCGCCTCAGGGCGAACTCGGTGCTGGGGAATGCCAGCTCGGCCCAGGGAATGTCGGCGGGCGCCACCAGCGTGACCTCGAGGCTCTCGGCGCCGGCCGCGTATTCGGCGCTGCGCAGCGCCGCGCGGAAGAACACGTGCACCTGCCGGGCATGCAGCACGTGCACCACCGCAAGCAGCGAGCCGACCTCGACCTGCGCCAGGGCCTCCTCGTGCGACTCGCGCGCCGCCGCCTGCTGCAGTGTCTCGCCGTTCTCCATGAAGCCGGCGGGGACCGTCCAGAAGCCGAGCCGCGGCTCGATCGCCCGCCGGCACAGGAGAATCCTTCCCTCGTACTCGGGAACGCAGCCGACGACCAGGCGTGGGTTCTGGTAGTGGATCGTGCCGCAGGCGTCGCAGACGTGGCGCGGCAGGTGATCGCCCGGGGGAATGCGCAGCGCGACCGGCGCGCCGCACTGACTGCAGTAGTTCATCGTGTGGGCCGAGGATACGGGCGCGGACCTGCGCTTGTCGACAGATCCGCGCGCGGCTTAGTTGATCAGGCCGAACACCGCCACGCCGTTGGTGGTGGCGGCGAATACCTTGCCGTCCGCGATCGTCGGCGTGATGAATTTGTTGCCGCTGCCGAAGGCATCGCGCGAGCCCGCGGCCTGTGTGCTGTTGTAGAGCTCGGTAGCGAGATTGCCCGCGTCGTAGGCGTGCAGCACCGCAGCTCCCGAGCCCGCATTCTCATAGGCCCAGACGATGCCGTTGGCCGTGCCGTTGGCGGAGATCGCGGGCGCCGTCCCCGGGTAGCCGAAGGTGATCGCGGACTGCGAGGAGGGCGAGCTTCCGAGCATGGCATTCGTCACCTTGAAGGCGAGCAGCGAGCTGCCTACCGGACCGTAATAGACGGTGCCGTTGAACCAGGCGGGCGTCGACCAGATGCCGCCCGGGAGCGCCCCGGAGAGCTCCTGCCAGATCTGATTGTTGTCGCTCGCGTTGAACTTGCCCATCGAGGCGCGATTCACAACGTAGAGGTTGCCGTCCTTGCCGGCGCCCACCGCGAGCTGCCGCGTCGTGCCGCCGGAGTCGGTGAGGTCCGGCAGCAGCAGGATGCCGCCCGAGCCCAGATCGACGTCGCCGTTCGACTCGTCGACCTCGTTGTACATCGTGAAGTAGTCGGCGACCGAGAGCGCGCCGCCGCCGGTGGCAATCTTGAGGAACGAGTTGCCATAGTCGCCCTGGCTCGGGAAGCCGTTCGCATCGAGCGTCGTATCGAACACGCCGTTGGCCGTGAGCACATAGACGTTGCCGGAGGAGTCGGCCGCCGGCCCGCCGCCCGCCATCCAGATCGATGGGCCGCCCCCGGCGCTGTTGGCGGCGACGTTGAGCACCGCGGTCTGCGCGAGCGTGCTCGAGTTGTAGGCGATCACCCAGCCGGTGTAGGGGGGGTCGTCACAGTGGGAAGTCCAGGTCGTGTAGATGACCCCGTTCAGCAGCAGCAGCCCGGCGCGCTCCTCGTACGATCCGGCGTCGAAGGTGTTCAGGCCGCCCGCCGCGGCGGGATAGGTCGCGGCGATCTCCATCGGTCCGTTGAGCAATTCCGCACCGGTGGTCACGTCGAGCGCGTGCAGCCGCTGATGGTAGTTCTGCGACGCATCGATCGACATGGCGACCAGATAGATGATGCCGTGCGCACCCGCGCTCCGGTCGATCACCGGAGTCGACGTCACGCCGATCGTCGGTGTCACCTGGCCACAGCCGCGGTCGTCACTCGGCATCTCGCCCGAGGGGAGGAGCGACTTCTGCCACAGCACCGTGCCCGTGTCGCTGTCGAAGGCGTACGCGGTGTCGTTCTCGGTCGCGACGAAGACCACGTCGTGCGTGTTGCTCCCGACCGTGAGCGCGGACAGGTACAGGGGCTGCGCATCCACCAGGCCGTCGGTCGGGAGGAAGCGCAGCTTGCCGAAGCTCGAGCTCGTGACATTGGTGAGCGTCAGCACGGACTCGGTGAGGTTCTGACCGGTGCGCGCGACGTCGTTCTTGTAGGTCACGACGTCGGTTCCCGCGCCGGTGGGCGGCGGGGGTGGAGGCGGGCTGGGTCCGGGAGGCGACGAGGAAGAACCGCCGCCGCCTCCGCAGGCCGGAAGTGCCAGAAGGAACAGCCATCCGAGCGCACGCGGCGCCCGGGCGCGGGGCGGGGCGGTCCACGGACTCATCGGTGCGGCTCGGTCACGGCTCGGGTCACGATGACAGTGCCCCGGCAGCCGTGCAAACCGTCGGTGGGAGGAGACGATTCGCCGATTATGGTGCCCGAGGTCGGAGTCGAACCGACACGCTTTTAAAGGCGGCGGATTTTCGTGCCACTTCGGCTTTCGCCGCCCCGGGGCAGGGACGCCGCGGGTTCGTGGTCTGGAGCACGCCATCACCATGGCCATCTAGGCTGTAGGTGCCCGCCGTCTGCTCTCTACACCTTCCCCAGCGGTTGCGGGGGCTTGGCTCGGCGTCAGCTCGAGGCGCGAAACCTTCAGGGCCTTCACCGAGTTTGACGGGCTTCACCTTGGGAATTTCTCCCCGAGGGCTCAAGTCACTTGTGTCTGAGTCCGCTGCGTCTACCAATTCCGCCACTCGGGCATGGAGCTTTGAGTATACGGCCCGGCCGCTCGGGAAGGATATCGGCAGCGCACCGGCCGCTGCGACCTTTTTCTGCCCTCGCGCATCTAAGACCTCCGTGACCAGACTGGTGGAAATCACCGTGCCCGACGAAGTGCGGGCTCGGGCGTGTGCGGGGGAGGAGGGCGCACGGCGGCTGATCTATGCCGCGGTGGCGCCGGCGACCTTCGCCCTCATCCGCCGCCTGGTTGGCAATCGCAGCGCCTCCGAGGACGTGTTCCAGGACACCATGATGATTCTGTTCGAGCGCTTGCCGGAGTTTCGCCAGGAAGCGCCGCTCGGCGCCTGGCTGCGGCAGATCGCGGTCTCGCGCTCCCTCATGCACCTGCGCTCGCCGTGGCGGCGGGTGCTGCTGTGCCTCGAGGGCAGCGGCGAGAGCCAGGCACCCGCGGGCACGCTCCGCACGACGGCGGCGTTGCCGCCCGAGGCCATTGACCTCGAGCGCGCGCTGGCGACACTCGCGCCGACCGCGCGCGCGGTCGTCTGGATGTACGAGGTCGAGGGCTACTCGCACGCCGAGATTGCCGCGGCCTTCGGCCGCTCCGTCAGCTTTTCAAAATCGCAGCTCGCGCGCGCGCACTCGAAGCTCCGCGCCTGGTTCGAGCCGCAGGGAAGTAAACCCACATGCACACTGAGCTAGAGCAGGAGCAGGGCGTCGCGCGGCTGCTGCGGGAGCTGCCCGTCGACAGCGTGCGGCCCTACGGCTGGGACGAGTTTCAGCGCCGCGCGCAGGCAGCGCCCGTGGCGGCGGTGCGCGTGGCGGGCCTGCGGGCGCTGGCCGCCGCGGTCGTGATCGCGCTCGCGGTGCTGGCGACGGCCACCCGTCTCGCACCCGGCCCGCGGCCGCCGCATTCCCCGGCGGCCACCGTCGCGCCGGAGATCGCGGCACCGCCCGCACCGGGCGATACGTTGCCGGCGGAGCGCGAGGCCGCCGCCGCGCAGTACTGGCTCGAGCGGCTGCCGCGGGAGCCGGCGCTTGTGCGCGTCGGCACGCGCGCGGCAGTCGAGACGCTCGAGGATCACATCGCCCAGGTCGACGATCTGCTCACCACCGAGCGCGCCGGCAGCGCGCCCGCCGCGCGGGTGCGGGTCCTGCAGCAGGAGCGCGCGCAGCTCGTCAATTCGCTCGTGCAGGTCCGCTACGCCGAGACGCTCGCGGACGCTGCGCGCTGAACAACCCTAAGGAGTCCCTCATGAGCCGATGTCCCGTGATTCTTGCCTGGAGCCTGGTGCTGATGGCGGGCGCCGCGGCGGTGAGTTGCCGGCCCACCATGGCGCTCGCCGACCCGCCCGCAGCGCCGGCCGACGGCGCCAAGGACAGCGCCGAGCGCGCCGCCGATGAGGCAAAGCTCGAGCAGCAACTCGAGGCGGCGCGCAAGCAGCTCGACGCGGCCGCACGCCAGGTGGCGGAGCTCTCGGCACAGTTGAGCCGCCCCGTGATCGAGAGCTTCATGGATATGGACATGGACGGGCACGGCCGGGCGATCATCGGGGTGCAGCTCGAGGCGACCCCGGGCGGGCAGGGGGCGCGGGTGCGCGAAGTGAGCCCGGGGGGACCGGCGGCGGAAGCCGGCATCCGTACGGGCGATGTCATCGTCGCGGTGAACGGCACCGAGGTGAAGGGCGACAACCCCGCGCGCCAGGTCATGCGGCTGATGCGGGAAGTGAAGCCCGACAGCAAGGTGAGCGTGCGGGTGCTGCGCGACGGCAGCACACGCGAATTCACGGTCGTCGCTCGTGCGGCTCCCGGGTACTTCCTGGCGGAGCTTCCGCCCTTCAGCCCGGAGCTGCTGGCCGGCCCGCGCGGGCCGGTGCTGATTCACGGACCGATCATGGACATGGAGCTCGCGACCCTCACGCCGCAGCTCGGCCGCTACTTCGGCAGCGACAAGGGAGTGCTGGTGGTACGCGCGCCGCCCGATGGCGCCCTGAAGCTCGAGGACGGCGACGTGATTCTCGCCATCGACGGCCGCGAGCCTGCGAGCGGCTCGCATGCGACACGCATCCTCGCCTCCTATCAGCCGGGCGAGAAGCTCACGCTGCGCATCGTGAGGATGCACAAGACGCTCGACATCGAGACGACGCTCCCCGCGCGCCCGGATCACAAGCATGTTGCGACGGGCGGGCAACTGTACCGCGCGGTGCCGACGCCGCCTGTCCCGCAGGCGGCACCGATGCCGCCAATGCCACAGGCGGCGCCCATGCCACAGGCGGCGCCCATGCCGCAGGTGGCGCCCATGCCGCCGGCCCCGCCCGTGGACAGGGGAATCGTGCTGCGCGAGCAGACGTGAGGATCGAGGACGGGTGCGCGCGGCGCGCGGCGGCCGCGAGGCCTGCGTGTAACATGCGTGCGTGCGCCGCCAGGATTTCTCGTATCACCTGCCCGCCGAGCTGATTGCCCAAACGCCGCTCGCCGAGCGTTCGGCGAGCCGCATGCTGGTGCTCGAAGGCACGAGCGGCGCGCTCACGGACGCTGCGGTAGCGGATCTTCCCGCCCATCTCGATCCGGGTGATCTCCTGGTCTTCAACGACACGCGCGTAGTCGCGGCGCGGCTCGCGGGAACGAAGCCCACCGGAGGCCAGGTCGAGATCTTTCTCGAGCGTGCGCTCGACGGCAACGAGGCGCTTGCGCAGCTCTCCGCCAGCAAGCCCGTGCGCGCGGGGCTCACCATCGCCACCGCCGGCGGCGAGGTGCGGGTGCTCGAGCGGCACGCGGACTTGTGGCGCATCGCGCTGCCTGGGGAGGCGCTCGACTTCTTCGAGCGCTGGGGAGAGGTGCCGCTGCCACCCTACATCGAGCGTACTCCGCTGCCGAGCGACCGCGAGCGCTATCAGAGCGTCTTCGCGCGCGAGCGCGGCGCCGTGGCCGCGCCCACGGCGAGCTTGCACTTCGATGCCGCCCTCCTCGCGGCGCTCGAGGCGCGCGGCGTGGCGCGCGCCTTCGTCACGCTGCACGTCGGAGCCGGAACCTTTCAGCCCGTGCGGGTGGACGATCTCGCCGCCCACAGCATGCACGCCGAGCAGGCAGTGGTGAGCGATGCGACCTGCGAGGCGGTGGCGCGCACGCGCGCACGCGGCGGGCGGGTAGTCGCGGTCGGCACCACGGTGATGCGCGCGCTCGAGACGAGCGCGCTCGCGGCGGAAGAGTGTCGCACTGCGCCGGCGCTGGCGATGCAAAACCGGCGCACGGACCTGGCGTTAGCGCCTTGGAGCGGCGAAACGCGCCTCTTCATCACGCCGGGCTTTCGCTTCCGGGTGAGCGATGCGCTCCTCACCAACTTCCACCTGCCGGAGTCGACGCTGCTCATGCTGGTGTGCGCCTTCGCGGGACGCGAGGCGGTGCTCGGCGCCTACCAGCACGCGATTGCGGTGCGCTACCGCTTCTTCAGCTACGGTGATGCGATGCTGTTGACCGCGAGGGGCGCGTGAGGCCGACTTTTAGCGCGACGGCGAGCGCCGGCGCCGCGCGCCTCGGGCGGCTCACGACCGCGCACGGGGTGATCGAGACTCCGGCGTTCATGCCGGTGGGCACCTACGGCACCGTGAAGGCGATGACCCCGGAGGAGCTTACGGAGCTCGGCGCGCAGATCGTGCTCGGCAACACCTTTCATCTCATGCTGCGTCCCGGCGCCGCGGTAATCGCCGCGCACGGCGGCCTGCACCGCTTCATGCATTGGGAACGCCCGATCCTCACAGATTCGGGCGGCTTCCAGGTGTTCAGTCTCGAGAGCCTGCGGCGCATCAGCGAGGAAGGCGTGCGCTTCCGCTCGCCGATCGACGGGCGCGAGGTGCGGCTCACCCCGGAGGATTCGATGGACGTGCAGCGCGCGCTGCGCTCCGACATCGCGATGGCGCTCGATGACTGCACCGCTCATCCGGCCACCGAGACACAGGCACGCCAGTCGATGGAGCGCTCGATGCGCTGGGCGGCGCGCAGCCACGCTCACTACCATCGCGGCGACGCGCCCGCCCCGCCCGGCGGACTCTTCGGGATCGTGCAGGGCGGCATGCACCTGCCGCTGCGGCTCGCCTCGCTCGAAATGCTGCTGCGCCTCGACTGGCCCGGGCTCGCGGTCGGCGGGCTCGCGGTCGGCGAGCCGGAGGAGGAGCGGCTGCGGGTCCTCGAGGGCCTCGTTCCCCACATGCCGGCCGACCGACCCCGCTACCTCATGGGTGTCGGCCGGCCGGAGGACATCGTCGCGGCGGTGCTGCGCGGCATCGATCTCTTCGACTGCGTGATCCCGACGCGCCACGCACGCAATGGCCACCTGTTCACCGCGAGCGGGGTCATCAACATCCGCAACGCCATCTACCAGGAGGACCTGGCGCCCATCGATGCGAGCTGCGTCTGCTACACCTGCCGCAACTACACGCGTTCCTACCTGCGCCACCTCGACCGCTGCAACGAGATCCTGGGGTCGCGACTTAACACGATCCACAACCTCCATTTCTATCTCTCCCTGATGGGCGCGCTGCGCGCGGCCCTGGCCGCAGGGCAAATCGAGTCCTGGGCGCGGGGGTTCCTCGCCGCCCGGCAGACCGGCGCGGACGCTGTGGCATAATGCCGCCCTTTTCGCTTCCGGGATCTACGACATGAACCTGATTTCCGATGCCTGGGCGCAGGCCGCGCCCGGCCCCACCAGCCAGTTCGCGCCGCTCCTGATGATGGTGCTGTTCGTCGGCGTGTTCTATTTTCTGCTGATCCGGCCGCAGCAGAAGAAGGCCAGGGAGCACCAGGCACTGGTGTCCAAGCTCGCCGCGGGCGATGAGGTGGTCACCAACGGCGGCATGCTGGGCAAGGTGACCGAAGTCGGCGACACCTTCGTCACGCTCGAGGTCGCCGAGGGCGTGCGTGTCAAGGTGCAGCGCTTCCAGATCGCGCAACTCATGCCCAAGGGCACACTGAAAAGCGCTTAAAGATGCTGGAGTACGCCCGCTGGAAGTACATCCTGGTCGCGGCGGTGCTGCTGCTCGCGCTGGTGTTCGCGCTGCCCAACGTCTTCGGTGAAGACCCGGCGCTGCAGGTGGCACGCAAGGACCACAGCGCGGTCACCCCGGACGCTGCCGAGGCGGTCGAGTCGTTTCTCAAGACGCACGGCGTGCGCTTCGAGAAGAGCTACATCGATCAGGGACGATTCATGGTGCGCTTCGCCGGGGTGGCGGATCAGCTCGCGGCGCGCGATGCGGTGAACGGCAACGACGACTTCAAGAACACCTACATCACGGCCGTGTCCTTTGCGCCACGCACGCCCGAGGTGCTGCGCATGCTGGGACTCAAGCCCATGCCGCTCGGGCTCGATCTGCGCGGGGGGCTTTACCTCCTCTATCAGGTGGACGTGAACTCTGCGGTCAGCCAGGCACTCGAGGGCTACGCGCAGGACGCCCGCCGGGCGCTCACCGCCGCCAACGTTCCCTTCAAGGATGTCACGGTGGGCGCCGGCGGCGAGGCGAGCGTGATCCGCATCCAGCTCGCCCCCGGGGCGGATGTGGGCGCGGCCCGGAGCGCGCTCAGCCAGCCGTTGCAGGGCTTGAGTCTCACCGCTTCGAGCGACAGCGCGGGACCTGTGATCGCGGCGGCGATGACCAGCGCGCAGGTCCGCGAGCGCCAGGATTACGCCATCCAGCAGAACATCACGACGCTCCGCAACCGCGTCAACGAGCTCGGCGTGTCCGAGCCGATCGTGCAGCGCCAGGGCGTGGACCGCATCAACGTGCAGCTCCCCGGCGTGCAGAACTCCGCCGAAGTGAAGGACATCCTCGGCCGGGTCGCGACGCTCGAGTTCCGCCTCGAGGACATGCAGAACAGCGCGCTCGAAGCCGCGCAGCTCGGCCGCGCGCCGCTCGGCTCGAAGCTCTATACGCATACCCGCATCGGGCGGCCGATCCTCCTCAAGCGCGAGATCATCGCCACGGGCGATCAGCTCACCAACGCGACCACCGGCCAGTCCCAGGAAGGCCCCGCCGTCAACGTGCGGCTCGACGCGCGCGCCGGCGAGAATATGCTGAGGACCACACGCGCCAATCTCAACAGGCGCATGGCGGTCGTGCTGATCGAGAAGCGTCCGGAGACGATCGAGGTCGACGGCAAGCAGGTCGTGCACGAGGTGACCGACGAGGATGTCATCAACGACGCGACCATCCGCGGCGTGTTCAGCAACCAGTTCCAGATCACCGGGCTTCAGGCCGGCGAGGCGCGCGAGCTGGCGCTGCTGCTGCGCTCCGGCTCGCTGGCGACGGCCATCTACGTAGTCGAGGAGCGCGCCGTCGGCCCGAGTCTCGGCGCCAAGAACATCCAGGAGGGCGTTACCGCGCTGCT
>JASHQW010000154.1 GCA_030038875.1 Gammaproteobacteria bacterium
GCGCACCGACCAGCGTGCCGGCCGGAAACGCCGCCGCAAAGAGATCGAAGGCATCGCTGCCGGAGGCCAGCTCGCCGTGCACTCCGCTCACCATGTGCATCACGTGGCTGTAGCGCTCGATGGCGCGGTAGGGATCGACCGTGACGCTGCCCGCGCAGGCGACCCGCCCGAGATCGTTGCGCGCGAGATCGACCAGCATCACGTGCTCGGCGTTCTCCTTGGGGTCGGCGCGCAGCTCCGTCTCGCGTGCGGAATCGACCGCGGCGTCGGCGGAGCGCGGGCGCGTGCCGGCGATGGGGCGCAGCTGTGCCCGGCGGCCGGAGAGCTTCACCAGCGCCTCGGGCGAGGAGCCGACCACCGCCACGTCGCCGAGCGCGCAGAAGTACATATAAGGAGACGGGTTGATGAGGCGCAGCGCGCGGTAGGCCTGGAACGGGTCGAGCTGATGGCGGCCGCAGAAGCGGCTCGCGAGCACCATCTGGTAGACATCGCCCGCGGCGATGTACTCCTGCGTGCGCTCGACGCCCGCCATGTAGGCCTCGCGCGTGTAAGCGGCGGCGGGCGGCGAGTAGCGCCCGGCGCGGCGGCCGTCCGGCAGCGCGCCGCGCAGCGCCTGCACCACCTCGCGCCTGAGCGCGCGCCGCTCGGCCTCGTCTCCCGCATGCAGCAGCGCGATGCCGCGCGTCAGGTGGTCGAACACCAGCACCGAGCGCGGCGCGACGTAGTGCAGCGCCGGCACGCCCTGGTCCGTGCGCGCGCGCGCCGGGAGCCGCTCGAAGTAACGCACCACGTCGTAGGCGGCGTAGCCGACCAGTCCCCCGGCGAGCGGCACGCCGGGGATATCGGGCCTCGGCTGCGGCGCGGCGGCGAGCGCGGCGCGCATCCCCGCGAGGAGAGCCGCGCCGTCGGCGGGAAGAGCGCGGCGCTCGGCCCCGACCGTGAAGCCCGTGTCATCGAGCCGCACCTCGAGCCCGTCGCCGAAGCCGATGAAGGAGTAGCGCCCGAGCCGCTCGCCGCCTTCGACGCTCTCGAGCAGGAAGCGCGGCGCGAACGCGCCGAGCTTCATGAACGCCGAGACCGGCGTGTCGAGGTCACCCGTTATGTCGAAGGCGGTCTGCAAGGATCGAGGCTCCAAGAATCGCGCAGACAACAAAAAACCCATCCCGGGGTCATCCGGAGACGGGTTTCTGGTGCCGTTAAATCGTTCTAAGTCGCGGGAAAAAAGCTAACCGTCAGCCCACTCCGTTATGAAGTGCGCCACCACCAGGAAGTGCTGACGGGCCGGTGCGACATGTTGCGAACGAGTATCCCCGCGGGAGCGCAGGGCGTCAAGCTCGCGCAGTGCGCTGGCGTTTCGGCTGCCGCAGGCGCGGCCCGGGTCCACGCGCGCGAGGGTCCATTCTGCAATGGTTAGGCAAGTGCCTGACTATCGCCGGGACCATCTATCAACGCGGCGCCGCTCGCGTCCGGATTCGCTAGAATGCGCGCCCGGCCAGACGGCAGCGCCGGGCCACCTCCATCCACGACACTGAAAGCAACCCCGTGAGCTTCAAAGAGCTGCTCGAGAGCTGGCGCGAGACGGCGGCCGCGCCGCGGACGGCGAGCACCTTCGCCGTGCGCCTGCCGCTGGATGAGGCCGCGCAGCTCGCGGCGCTCGCGGAGATGTTCCCGGGGCGGGCCCCCGAGCAGCTGATCACCGAGCTGCTCGGAGCGGCGCTCAAGGAGCTCGCCGCCGCGATGCCTTACGTCGCCGGCAAGCGCGTGATCTCCACCGACGAGCAGGGCGATCCCATCTACGAGGACGTCGGTCCCACGCCGCGCTTCATGGCGCTCACCCGCGCGCATCGCCGCAGCCTCGAGGCGGCCGGCCAGGGCGCACGCCGTGCGCCACGGGCCGCTGCCGCAGCCCCGCGAGCCGCGAAGAAGCCCGCCCGACGCCGCCCGCGACGCTGAAGCCCATGCCCTCCTTCGACGCTGTCTCCGAACTCAACGCCCACGAGGTGGCGAACGCCATCGATCAGGCGAACCGCGAGCTGTCGCAGCGCTTCGACTTCAAGGACACGGGCGCGCGCTTCGAGCTCAAGGACTTCACCGTGACGCTGCACGCGCAGGTGGACTTTCAGCTCAAGCAGATGCTCGAGATCGTGAAACTGCGGCTCGCGAAGCGCGGCATCGATCTCAAGTGCCTCGAGGTGAAGGAGCCGCAGACGACGCTCTCGGCCGCGCACCAGGAGGTGCTGCTGCGCCACGGCATCGACGCCGAGACCGGCAAGCTCCTCACGCGTCTCGTCAAGGACTCCAAGCTCAAGGTGCAGGCGAGCCTGCAGGGCGACAAGGTGCGGGTGAGCGGCAAGCAGCGCGACGATCTGCAGGCCGCCATCGCGCTGCTGCGCGGCGCCAAGCTCGACCGGCCGCTGCAGTTCAATAACTTCCGGGATTGAGGCGCGCGATCGCGCGGCACAGCGCCTCGGTGGCATCGAGGACGCTCGGACCCAGGCGGCTCAAAGCCTGATCCTCGAACGCGAGCAGCCGATGGTTGCGCACGGCGCGCAGCGTCGCGAAACGCTGCCAATCGGTGAGCCAGGCCGCGCTCTCCCCGGGCGGCCCGGCCGCGATGATGATGTCCGGGTCGCGGGCGATCACTGCCTCGATGTCGACCACCGGCCCCGCCTCGGGCAGATCCGCGAACACGTTGCGCGCGCCGCACAGCTCGAGCGCATCCGTCATGAGATGCCGCCCGCCGACGGTGTAGATGGGACGGTTCCACACCTCGAGCAACACGCGCGGATGCCGCCCCGCCCCCTCGGCGCCGGCGTAGGTGCGCCTGAGCGCCGCGAGGCGCGCCTCGATGCCGCGCGCGGCGACCTCGGCCTCGACTTCGGTGCCGGCAAGCGTGCCGAGGCGCCGGATCGAGGGCGCGAGGTCCGCCAGGCGCTGCGCCTGCTGCTCGTACACGGGGATCGCGAGCCGCACGATCTTCTCGCGCTGCGCGGGGTTGCCGCCCGAGGGCCAGGCCACCACTACGTCCGGATGCAGCCGCACCAGCCGCTCGAGATCGATCGAGACGGCATCGCCGATGCGCGTGACGCGTTGCGCCTCGGGTGGCACGTCCGAGTATTCCACCGTCGCCACTACTTCACGGCCGGCGCCCGCGGCGAACAGCATCTCCGTCCCGCCGGGCGAGAGGCTCACGAT
>JASHQW010000155.1 GCA_030038875.1 Gammaproteobacteria bacterium
CCTCGCCGGAGACCGTGCGCTCTTTCACCTTCGGCGCCTGGCGACTCGACACCATCACGCGCACGCTCACCGACGCCGAGGGCAAGGAAGTCGCCTTGAGCGGCGCCGAGTACCGGCTGCTCGCGGTGCTGCTGGCCGCCGGCAACCGGGTGCTGACGCGCGCCCAGCTCACCGAGCTCCTGCGCGGACGCGATGCCGATCCCTTCGACCGCAGCATCGACGTGCGCATCAGCCGGCTGCGGCAGATCCTCGGCGACGATGCCCGCGCTCCGCAGATCATCAAGACCGTCTATGGCGAGGGCTATGTCGTCGGCGTCAGCGTCGAAAGCCAGTGAGCCTTCCAAGCCACCGACGCGCCTGAGACTGTGGCCGCAGTCGCTCTTCGGCCGGCTGATCGCGGCCACGGTGCTCGCGGTGCTCATCGCGCAGGCCGTCGGCCTCGTGCTCATCGCCGAGGAGCGCGAGAGCTTCGTCCTGCAGAGCAGCGTGCGCGAATGGTCGCGGCGCATCACCGAGACCGTGCAGATGCTCGCGCCCCTGGGTCCCGCGGAGCGCGCCACGGCGGTCGCGCAGCTCGCGGCGCCGCGCGGCGCGCCCCCCAGCCTCCCGCCGCCGCCTGCCGACGATCCGCCGCGACCGGCGCACAACCTGCTCGATCCGCGGCACCCCTTTGTCCGCGTGCCGCTGCTCACCGACTTCGAGCGTACGCTCCGGGAGCACGTGCAGACGGCGCTCGGCACGGGCTACGAGGTGACCGTCGGGCGCACGCTCGATGCGAGCCGCCCGGCGATCGCGCTGCCCGTGCCTTTCTACGAGGCGCGTGAGCTCGCCGCGCGGCGCGACACGGCGCAGTACTACGACGTGGGAGTGCGTTTCCCCGACGGCGGCACGGAGCTCTTTCGCATCACGCGCATGCCGGGCGGGGCGCCCCTGCCGCGGAACCTGCGCATCAACCTGGCGCTGCTGCTCGCGATCCTGGTGATCGCGCTCTACGTCACCGCGCGCAGCATTACCCGGCCGCTCTCGGCGCTCGCCCGGGCCGCCGACCGCGTCGGCCGTGAGGTGCGCCCGGAGACGCTGCCGGAAGCCGGGGCGCGCGAGCTGCGCGATGCGGCGCGCGCCTTCAACACCATGCAGGACCGCATGCGCCGCTACCTCGACAGCCGCAGCCGCGTGCTGGCGGCCATGTCGCATGATCTCAAGACCCCGCTCACGCGGCTGCGGCTGCAGGTCGAGACGCTCGAGGATCCGGAGCTGCAGTCACGGATCGTCAAGGAGCTCACCGAGATGGAGCTCATGGTGCGCGAGGCGCTCGCGCTCTTCCGCGGACTCGACGACGGCGAGCCCGCCGTGCCGGTCGACGTGAACGAGCTCCTCAGCGGCATCGCCCAGCAGTTCTCCGAGATGGGGGCCGCGGTCAGCGTGCGCGGCCGGGCGCACGAGCCCTTCACCGGCAAGGCGCAGGCTCTCAAGCGCTGTCTCACCAACTTGATCTCCAACGCGATCAACTTTGGCACGCGGGCCACGGTCCTCGTCGAGGACGGCGCCGAGCTCGTGATCCGCGTGCGCGACGAGGGACCGGGTATCCCGGAAGCGGACCTCGAGCGGGTGTTCGAGCCCTTCTACCGCCTCGAGCACTCGCGCAACCGCGACAGCGGCGGCACGGGCTTGGGGCTCACCATTGCCCGGGACATCGCCCAGGCGCACGGCGGGACGCTCATCCTCGCGAACCTCCCGCAGGGGGGCCTCGAGGCGGCGCTGCGGCTGCCCCGGCGGCACTGAATCCCCGGCCCGGAGGGGGGTTGACACTCCCTCACACTTGTTCACGGCGCCGCCGGCGGGCCCCGCTAGGCTAATCGTGCGGTGCAACCCAACCTTCACGCACCCGCACGAGGAGAGTTCATGAAAGCGTTGATGACGGCAACGGTCGTAGCACTGGCCGCCCTGTGGGCGGGCGCTGCACTGGCTGGGGGCCCGGGCGGGGGCAACCAGGCGAGCCACATGGAGAAGCTCGCCATCCTGCTCGATCTGACGGACGCGCAGAAGCCGCAGGTTGAGAGCATTCTCCAGGGCGCGCACGCGCAGATGAAGGCGCTCTTCGAGCAGAGCAAGGCGGCGGGCGGCAAGCCCGACTTCCAGGCGCTGCACGCGGCGCGCCAGCAGATCGACCAGGACACGGTCACGAAGCTCTCGGGCGTGCTCTCGGCGACCCAGCTGAAGAAGTTCCAGACGCTGCAGCAGATGCACGGCTTTGGCCACCGCGCCGGCGGACCGGGCGGTGCACCTGCGGTTACGCCCCAGCAGTAACTGAAGACCCTCCCCCTGAGGCGATGAGCGCGTGCCAGGGAGCGGCGCGCGCTCGGGCGGCGGCGGTAAGCCGCCCGATGGCTACCGCGGCAGCGTGCGCAGCTCGAAGCTCCCGCGCTGGTAGCTCACGTAGCTTCCCTGCTCGTACCACGCGCCGAGCACGATACGCTGCACGCTCGCGCCGTCGACCGTGAGGTCGTGCACGCCCGGGCGGTGCGTGTGGCCGTGGATCATGCGGCGCACCGCCGCGGCGCGAAACGCGCGCGCTACGGCTTCCCCATTCACGTCCATGATGGTCGGCACGGTGCGCGCGATATGCCGGCGGCTGCCGGCGCGGACCTCGTCGGCGAGCGCCTCGCGGTGCGCGAGCGGCAGGGCGAGGAAGCGCCGCTGCCAGTCGCGTGCGCGCACGATGCTGCGCAGCTCCTGATAGGCGTGGTCGTCGGTGCACAGCGCATCGCCGTGCGTGAGGAGCACCCGTTCGCCGTCGAGCTCGGCGACCACCGGGTCGCTGAGCAGGCGGCAGCCGGTGCGCGCGCAGAAGCCGGCGCCGAGGAGAAAGTCCCGGTTGCCGTGCAGCACGAAGCAGGGGACGCCCGCCGCGGTGAGAGCCTTGAGCGCCGCGCACACCGTAAGCGCCGCGTCGCTCCGGTCATCATCGCCCACCCAGCTCTCGAACAGGTCGCCGAGGATGTAGAGCGCCTCGGCGCGCGCGGCGTGCGTGCTCAGGAACTCGAGGAACTGCCCGATCGCCGGCGCCGAATCGGCCCCCAGGTGCACGTCCGAGACGAAGAGGCGCGCCATCGCGGCCGGTCGAGCGCCGCGCGGACTATTTCGGCGACAGGATCTTCTGCGGCTCGGCCGGGGTGACCGGCTGTGCCGCCGGCCCCGCCGCGGTGGGCGCCACGACGGTGATGCTCTGGATGACGATGGGCTTCAGGGGCGCGTCCTGCTTGAAGGGTCCCACGGCTCCGGTCGGCGTCTCGCCGATCTTGTCGATGACGTCCATCCCCTGCACCACGCGGCCGAATACCGCGTAACCCCAGCGCGTCGGCACGGGGTCGAGATCCGGGTTGTCGACCAGGTCGATGTAGAACTCGGCGTTGCCCGAGTGCGGCGCGGGGGTGCGCGCCAGCCCCACGGCGCCGCGCTTGTTCTGCAGGCCGTTGCCCGCCTCGTTGACGATGTTCTCGTGGGTGGGCTTCAGGTTCATGGTGGTGGCATCGTGCCCGCCGCCCTGGATGACGAAGTTCGGCACCACGCGGTGGATCAGCGTGTTGGTGTAGAAGCCTTCCTTCACGTAGCGCAGGAAGTTGGCGGCGGTGAGCGGCGCGCGCTCGGGCCGCACCTCGATGACGAAATCACCCATGCTGGTGACGACCTTCACCTGAGTGGTCTGTTCCTCGGCGGCTGCCGCGCCGGGCAGGCAGGTAAGAGCGAGGAGGAGCGTAGCGGCGGCGACAGGTGCGCGGAGCTTAAGGGGCATCAATCCTCCTCGTGGTCACGCGCGATATTATGCGGCGCGGCGGCGAATTCTAAGCCGCGGCGCGAATCCGCGACAGCGGTGCGCTGGTAACATGCGCCCAATGAGTCCGCCGCCGGTCACCCGTTTCGCTCCGAGCCCCACCGGCGAGCTGCACCTGGGGAATGCGCGCACCGCGCTCTTCAACCTGCTGCTCGCGCGCCACGCGGGTGGCCGCTTCATCCTGCGCATCGAGGACACCGACGCCGAGCGGAGCCTTGACACCCATG
Organism: Gammaproteobacteria bacterium; assembly: GCA_030038875.1. GTDB lineage: Bacteria > Pseudomonadota > Gammaproteobacteria > Steroidobacterales > Steroidobacteraceae > 13-2-20CM-66-19. The sequence continues at coordinate 4,060 of JASHQW010000155.1, forward strand.
TGCGGGCGCTGCTCGCCGACCTGCGCTGGCTCGGGATCGAGTGGGACGCGGGGCCCGATCGCGAGGATGCGCTCGGCCCCTACCGCCAGTCGCAGCGCAGCGCGCTCTATGCGGGGTATTTCGCGCAGCTCGAGCAGCGTGCCGCCGTCTACCCCTGCTTCTGCACGCCGCTCGAGCTCGAGCTGGCACGCCGCGCCCAGCTCGCCGCCGGCAAGCCGCCGCGCTACGGCGGCACCTGCCGCGACCTCGGCCCCGAGGAGCGCGCGCGCCGCGTGGCGCAGGGCCTCAGCGCGACGCTGCGTTTCCGCGTGCCGGCGGGCGTGCGCGTCGAGTGGGTCGATCTGGTGCACGGGCTGCAGAGCTTTGCGTCGGACGATATCGGCGATTTCGTGGTGCGCCGTGCGGACGGCTCGGGCGCGTTCTTCTTCTCCAACGCCGTGGACGATGCCTCGATGGGAGTGACGCTGGCGCTGCGCGGCGAGGATCACCTCGCCAACACGCCGCGCCAGCTTCTGGTGCTCGACGCCCTCGGCCTCACCGCGCCCGGCTACGGGCACGTGGCGCTGCTGCTCGGCGCCGACGGGGCGCCGCTCTCCAAGCGCCACGGGGCGACGAGCGTGCGCGAGTACCGCGAGCGCGGCTACCAGCCGCTCGCGCTCGTCAATCATCTGTTCCGGCTCGGCCACGCGACGACGCTCCAGGGACTCCTCACGCTGGAGGAGATGGTGCGTGGCTTCGACACGGGGCACCTCGGGCGCGCGCCGGCGCGCTTCGATGAGCAGCAGCTCGCCGTGTGGCAGAAGGATGCCGTGCATCAGCTCACGCCCGAGGCGGCGCGCGGCTGGCT
>JASHQW010000027.1 GCA_030038875.1 Gammaproteobacteria bacterium
CGCAGCCAGAGCCGCCGCGCGGAAAAGCGCACCTGAGGCGGCGGTGCGCTACGAACATATCGTCGTCCCTGACTCGGGGCGCCGCATTGGCGTCAATCCCGACTTCTCGCTCGCCGTGCCGGACGCGCCGATCATTCCCTTCATCGTTGGGGACGGCATCGGGATAGACGTCACGCCGGCGATGCGGCGCGTGGTCGATGCCGCGGTGGCGAAGGCCTACGGCAGCGCGCGGCACATCGCCTGGATGGAGATCTACTCCGGCGAGAAGGCCAACGCGCTCTACGGCCAATGGCTGCCCGAGGAGACGCTCGAGGCACTGCGCGAGTTCGTGGTCTCCATCAAGGGGCCGCTCGGCACGCCGGTCGGCGGCGGCATGCGCTCGCTCAACGTCGCGATGCGCCAGACTCTGGATCTCTACGCCTGTGTGCGCCCGATCCGCTACTTTCCGGGCGTCTCGAGCCCGATGCAGGACGCGAGCCTCACCGACATGGTGGTATTCCGCGAGAACACCGAGGACATCTACACCGGCATCGAATGGCCGGCGGGCTCTGCCGAGGTCCACAAGCTCATCGCCTTCCTGCAGCGCGAGCTCGGGGTGCATGCCATCCGCTTCCCCTCGAGCTCAGGGATAGGCATCAAGCCGGTGTCGAAGGAGGGCAGCCAGCGCCTGATCCGCAAGGCGATCCGCTATGCGATCGACAACGACCGCGTATCGGTGACGCTGGTGCACAAGGGCAACATCATGAAGTTCACCGAGGGCGCGTTCCGCAACTGGGGCTACCAGCTCGCGCAGGAGGAATTCGGCGCGCGCCCGATCGGGGACGGCCCGTGGCTCAAGTTCGGAAACCCGGTGACCGGCACCGACATCGTCATCAAGGACGTGATCGCCGACAACTTCCTGCAGCAGGTGCTGCTGCGCCCGGAGGAATACGACGTCATCGCCACGCTGAATCTCAACGGCGATTACGTCTCGGATGCACTCGCCGCCCAGGTGGGCGGCATCGGCATCGCGCCCGGGGGCAACATCGGCGACGGGCTCGCGGTGTTCGAGGCGACCCACGGCACGGCGCCGGGCTTCGCCGGCAAGGACCGCGTCAACCCGGGCTCGCTGATTCTTTCGGCGGAGATGATGCTGCGCTACCTCGGCTGGCGCGAGGCCGCGGACCTCATCATCAAAGGTGTGACCAACACCATCGCGAACAAGGAGCTCACCTACGACCTGGCAAGGTTGCGCCAGGCGATCAAGGCGCCGAAGCGCGAGCTCGCGGCACGCAAGAACGTCGAGGAGGATCTGCAGCGCCTCATCCCGGGCGCGAAGCTCATGAGCACCTCGGGCTTTGCGGGCGCGGTCATCCGCCACATGGATGACCTCGCTTAAGCGCCACGCGAGGCGCAGCGCCGCCTACGATCCCGACTGCCGGCGCTGTCCGCGCCTCGCCCGCTACCTGGAAGCGACGCGCTTAAGCCATGCGGACTACTGGGCGCGGCCCGTTCCTTCCTTCGGCGCCCGCGCGCCGCGGCTGCTGCTCGTCGGCCTTGCGCCCGGCCTGCACGGGGCCAATCGCACCGGCCGCCCGTTCACGGGTGATTACGCCGGGATCCTGCTCTACCGGACGCTCTACGAGCTCGGGCTCGCGAGCGCGCCCGAGTCGCAGTCCGCGAGTGATGCGCTGCGGCTCATCGACGTGCGCATCGTCAATTCAGTCAAGTGCGTGCCTCCCGGTAATAAGCCGCTGCCCGCGGAGATCCGCCGCTGCAACCGCTACCTCAAGGAGGAGCTCGAGCGGCTGTCCGCGGTGCGCGTGTACCTCGCCCTCGGGCGCATCGCGCACGACGCGTTGCTCATGGCGCGCGGCCTCAAACGCACGCGCTTCCCCTTCGCGCACGGGCGGGAGCACGCGCTCGGCGAGGCAAGGTGGCTCATCGACTCGTATCATTGCAGCCGCTACAACACCCAGACCCGGCGGCTGACGCCGGAGATGTTCCGCGAGGTGATGGCGCGCGCCTGCGAGCGGGCGGACTTGAGGCGGGCGGGCCCTGGCTGACCATGTTCGATTCCAAGGAATACATCACCGCGCTCCCGCGCCGCCCGGGCGTGTATCGCATGTTCGGGACCGGTCACGAGCTGCTCTACGTCGGTAAGGCGCGGAGCCTCAGGGACCGGGTCGCCACCTACTTCTCGGCCCGCAACGTCGATCCGAAAGTCCAGGCGCTGGTGCAGCAGATTACCGCCATCGAGGTGACGGTCACCAACTCCGAGACCGAGGCGCTGCTGCTCGAGTACAACCTCATCAAGGCGCACAAGCCGCGCTTCAACATCGTGCTGCGCGACGACAAGAGCTTTCCCTACATCCATCTCGACGCGCGGCACGAATTCCCGCGGCTCGTGTTCTACCGCGGCCCGCGCACGTCTCCCGGGCGCTACTTCGGTCCCTTCCCGAGCGCCGGCGCGGTGCGTGACACGCTCAATCAACTGCAGAAGCTGTTCCGCATCCGCAATTGCCGCGACAGCTTCTTCGCCAATCGCAGCCGGCCCTGCCTGCAGCATCAGATCGGCCGCTGCTCGGCGCCCTGCGTCGGGCTCATCACGCGCGAGGCTTACGCGCAGGACATCGAGTCGGCCGTCAAGGTGCTCGAGGGACGGAGCGATGAGGTCAACGCGGAGCTGGCGGCGCGTATGGAGGAGGCGGGAGCGCGGCTCGAGTTCGAGCGCGCGGCGCAGGTGCGCGATCAGCTGGCGGCGCTGAAGCGCATCCAGGCCCAACAGGTCGTGACCGCGGGCGCGGAGCGCGACGCGGACGTGCTCGCCATCGTCGGCGAGGCCGGCGAGTACTGCGTGAGCGTCATGCTGGTGCGCGGCGGGCGCAATCTCGGCACCACCAGCTACTTCCCGAGAGCCGCGCTGGCGGAGCCCGACGAGGCGCTCGCCTCCTTCGTCATGCAGTATTACGCGGGGACCGAGCCGCCGCCGGAAGTGCTGCTGGGGCGTGCCCTGGCGGATGCCGCGGCGCTCGCCGAGGCGCTCAGCACTCAGGCCGGGCAGAGCATCGAGGTGCGCCACCCGGCGCGGGGACTCGCGGCGAAGTGGGTCGAATTGACGCGCGAGAATGCGGTGCAGGCGCTGCGCATGCGGCACGCGCAGCGCGCCGGTGTGGAGGAGATGCTCGCCGAGCTGACCCGCGAGCTGGATCTTCCCGAGCCGCCTTCGAGGCTCGAGTGCTTCGACATCAGCCACACGGGCGGGGAGGGTACGGTCGCCTCCTGCGTCGTGTTCGGCCCCGAGGGCGCGCTCAAGAAGGAATACCGGCGCTTCAATATCAGCGGGATCACGCCGGGCGACGACTACGGCGCGCTGCGCCAGGCGCTCGAGCGGCGCTACAAGCACGTGCGCGCGGGCGAGGTTCCTGCCCCGGATCTGCTGCTGATCGACG
>JASHQW010000028.1 GCA_030038875.1 Gammaproteobacteria bacterium
CCTTCGAGGCGCTGCCGAGCCATCTCGACCGCGCCGCGCTCGCGCGCGAGCTGTGCCTGAGCACCTACACGCTCGGCGGGATCGATGCATCGCTCCCCGGCCTGGTCGGCGACTGGCCCAGGGCGCTGCGGCCCAAGGTGCCCAAGAGCCGGCCGCGCATTCCGGGCATCGCGCGGCTCTTCCTCCGTCCGGTGCGCGAGCGCGCCTGAGGGCGTGGGCAGCACGCTTCAGCGCTCGCTCGTCAGCGGCCCGCCCGCCGCCTTCCAGGCGGCGAGGCCGCCCGCGAGATGAGAGGAGGCGGCGAGACCTGCCTCCTGCGCCGCCTGCACCGCCATGGCCGAGCGCTCGCCGTAGGCGCAGTAGAAGAGCAGCCGCTTGCCGGTGAGGGCGGCCAGCGCGTGCAGCACGCCGCCCGGGCGGGTGCTCTCCTCGAGGCCCGGATAGGGCACGTGGTGCGAGCCGGCGATGCTGCCGTGACGCTCACGCTCGGCGCGCTCGCGCAGATCGATCAGCACCACGTCCGGCCGTCCGACCATCGCGAGCGCCTCGACTGCGGTCACGGCCCAGCCGCGCTGCGCGACCTCGCCCTGATGCAGGCCCACCTTCATGTTGGCGGGCACCGCCACGTCCATCATCCTCGGATTCGGAAGCTTGAGATTTCCCATGAGCTCGACGTACTCATCCACTGACTTCACCTGCAGGCGCGGGTTCCAGCGGCGCTCCTCGCCGATGGTGCTCACGGTGTCGCCCTTGTAGTCGTGCGCGGGAAAGACCAGCGTCTCCTCGGGCAGCGCGAGCAGCCGCCCGAAGAGCGACTGGTACTGGGCGCGGGCGTCGCCGTTCTGAAAGTCGGTGCGGCCAGTGCCGCGGATGAGCAGCGTGTCGCCCGTGAACACCCGGTCCGCCATCCGGAAGCTGTAGGAATCGTCGGTGTGGCCCGGCGTGTAGAGCACCTCGAGCTCGAGCCCCTCGACCTGCAGCCGGTCGCCGTCCGCAACGCGCATCGACACGACATCGACGCGGCTGCGCTCGCCCATCACGGTGATGCAATGGGTGCGGTCGCGCAGCGCGCCGAGACCGGTGATGTGGTCCGCATGCAGGTGCGTGTCGACGGCCTTCACCAGCTTGAGATCGAGCTCGCGCAGCAGCTGCACATAGCGCTCGACCCGGTCGATGACCGGGTCGATGATCAGCGCCTCGCCGCCGCGCCGGCTGGCGAGCAGGTAGCTGTAGGTGCTCGAGGTCGCATCGAACAGCTGGCGGAAGATCACGCGCGGCCCCCGGCGCGCGCCCCGCTCACGAGCGCGGCTGCGGCACGATCCGCAGGTAAGGCTTCGGCGCCTTCCAGCCCTTGGGATAGATCTTCGCCGCTTCGTCGTTCGACACCGATCCGGCGATGATGACGTCCTCGCCCTGCTTCCAGTTGACCGGGGTCGCGACGCGATGCTTGGCCGTGAGCTGCAGCGAGTCGATGACGCGCAGCACCTCGTCGAAGTTCCGCCCGGTCGTCATCGGGTAGACGAGGATGAGCTTCAGCTTCTTGTCGGGACCGATCACGAAGACGTTGCGCACCGTCTGATTGTCGGCGGGCGTGCGCTTGGAGGGATCGCCGGAGGCGCTGGCGGGCAGCATCTCGTAGAGCTTCGAGACGGCGAGCTCCGGGTCGCCGATCATCGGATAGTTGACCGCGTGGCCCTGCGTCTCCTTGATGTCATTCGCCCATTTCGCGTGGCTGTCGACCGGGTCGACGCTCAGCCCGATGATCTTGACGCCGCGCTTGTCGAACTCGGGCTTGATCTTGGCCATATAGCCCAGCTCGGTCGTGCATACCGGGGTGAAATCCTTCGGGTGCGAGAACAGCACTGCCCAGGAATCCCCGATCCAGTCATGAAAGCGAATCCGGCCCTCGGTGGTATCGGCCTGAAAATCCGGGGCAATGTCGCCAATCTTGAGAGTCATCGCTGTCTCCTTATGGGGCGCAAACCCTAGTGTACCCCCGGTGTGATTCGGGTCACGAATCTGCAAGGATTCCGCTCGATTTCACTCAGCGGTCTTGCGCGCGTGCCGAAACCGAGAGGTGAAGAGACTCGCGCGACGCAGATTCATGCAGAGTGGCGAGGAACGACAGGCGCTCGGCTGAGGGCACGAAAGCGGCGGGCGCAGGTCCACTGATCGTACGGGCGCATGGAGCGGCTCAGTAATGAACCTGTTGGCTCTGGCGGTATTTGCGACCATGGACGAAGCGGCGATCGATGCGCTGAAGCACGCCGCTGCCGTCTGCGATCCGCGCTACGAGTGCGGCGGCGTCGTGCGCCGGGTGCCGGAGGGCTTCGAGGCCTCCGCGCTCTTCAGCTCGAAGAAGCCCTTCGGCGTCGACCTCGGAGAGTTCTACGGTGCCGACGTCGTCGCTGACTTCCACACGCACATCTGCTCGATTCACAATGAGCCGTTCGCGGACTTCTTCTCCCCCGCCGATGCGTATGCGAACCAGGGACTGCACACCGTCGGCTACATGCTGAGCCTGTGCGACTGGAACATCCGCCGCTACGACCCCTCGCAGGACGAGCGCGACGATGAGGAAGTGGATTTCCGCAGCGGCCGGGTGATCTACCTGACCTGCGGCCACATCGTCGGCTGGGTGCCTCCCGTGCCCTGGTACGGCGCGGAGCTCGAGGCGACCCTGGTGCGCAGGCGGCTCGACCGGCCGAGCGCGCTCAAGCTGAGCGTGAACTGCGACGGACCCGCGTGCGTGCGCGCCGCGGAGCCGGTTCGCAGCAAGCCCTGAGGGCGGCTCCTCCTTCGATTCAATGATCCGTCTTGCGGCGGCCGCGGCTGGCGCGCCGGTCGGGCGTCATCGGGCTCTTGCTCCTCATACCTGTGGTCTCTGACTCGCGGCGCGGCCCGGCACGCCGGTCGGGATGCTTGCGGTACACGCACGGGCAGTTCCCGGGGGAAGTGCAATCCGGGAGGGGAAGGCGCGGCGCCTCGGCGCTGAGAAAGCGTCGCCCCTTCAGAGTCCGGGCGGCGGCACAACTCGCGCTCGTGCAAATGATGGAGACGGCGTTCCAGCGGTTAGCGGACTTGTCCATACCGCTGAACGTACCGTCTGTCAGGTACCTTACGCAACTTTGCGACCTCGCACACGAGCAGCGCGTCGGGCTCGAAGCGGGTGTAATAGCCGGTGAGGTACCTGCGGGCTATAGTGCCGGCTACCAATAACTCGAGGGGATCCCCATGAAGTCGACCCTGCGCGCAGCGGCCGCGGCCGTCGTGTGGTGGGCGTGCGCGAGCCTGGCGCAGGCGGCGCAGGCGCCGACCGTGCGCGACCTGGTGCGCCAGGTGCGCCTTTCCGACCCGCAGCTCTCTCCCGACGGCAAGACGGTCGCGGTGGTCGAGACACGCGCTGATCTCGAGAGCGACGAGTTCCGCTCCGAGATCGTCCTGGTCGACCTCGCGAGCGGCAGCATCCGGCCGCTGACGCGCGCGCGTCATCATGCCGGCGCGCCGCGCTGGTCGCCGGCGGGCGATTCTCTCGGCTTCATCGCGCCGGACGCGGACAAGAACGGGCAGCTGTTCGTCCTGCCGATGAGCGGCGGCGATGCGCTGCAGCTCACTAAGGGTAAGGACAGCGTCGCGCAGTTTGCCTGGAGCCCCGACGGCGCGAGCATCGCCTACGCCATCGTCGATCCCAAGCCCGAGCTCAAGGGCGAGGACAAGTACCGCACGGCGTTCAAGGTCGGCAACGACGACTTCACGATCTCGGAAGCCGTGCGGCCGACGCACCTGTGGCTGGTGCCGGCGCAGGGCGGTGATGCCAAGCGCCTGACCAGCGGCAGTTGGTCGCTGCCGTCGAGCCTGCCGCCGGGTCCGCCCGTCTCCCCGATCGCGTGGTCGAAGGACGGCAGGGGCATCGTGATCGTGCGCCAGGAGACGCCTTCGACGGGCGATCAGCTGGCGGCGCGCATTCAGGTGCTGGATGTCGCGGGCGGCACGATCCGCTCGCTCACGGGTGACACGACCCTCGAGGGCTATCCGAAGCTGTCGCCGGACGGCGCGAGCGTCGCCTACTGGCGCAACCGCGACGCGCATGCCTGGGAGTTTCAGGATGTGTGGCTGGCCCCGTTCGCGGGCGGCGCCGGCCACGATTTGAGCGCGCATCTCGAGGCGAACGTGTTCGGCACCTGGTGGGCGCCGGACGGAAAGTCGCTCGTCGTCGGCGGCAACACCGGGACGACGGTCGGCCTGTGGCGGCTGCGTCTCGACGGGTCCTCCGCGCGCATCCCGCTCGAAGGCGTCATGCCGACCAACGGGTACTGGGTGGACCTCGATGTCGGCGCCCGCGGCGAGATCGTGTTCGTCGGCCAGACCAAGGCCGATCCCTACGAGCTGTACCTGCTCGCGCCGAACGGCGGCACTCCGCGCGCGCTCACGCACGAGAACGCGGGGCTTGCGGACCTCGCGCTGGCGCGTACCGAGACGATCACGTGGCAGGGGCCCGGAGGCCGGACGCTCGACGGCGTGCTCACCTATCCGGCCGCCTACAGCCAGGGGCGCCGTTACCCACTGGTGCTCGTGGTGCATGGCGGACCGAACTCCGCCTCACGCGAGCGCTTCAGTCTCCTGCCGCAGCTGGTGGCGGCGCATGACTGGTTCGTGTTCGAGCCGAACTACCGGGGCAGCGACAACAGCGGCAACGCCTTCTACGCCTCGATCTACCGGGACGCCGGCCAGGGGCCCGGCGAGGACGTGATGTCCGGGGTCGAGTATCTCAAGAGCCGCGGCTTCATCGATCCGAGCCGCATGGCGGTTAGCGGCTGGTCCTACGGCGGGTTCATGACCACGTGGCTCGCCGGGCACTATCCGGTATGGAAAGCCGCCGTCGCCGGCGCCGCCGTCACCGACTGGGTGGAGATGTACGATCTGTCCGACGGCAACGTGACGCAGTCCGAAGCCACCGGCGCCTCGCCCTACGTCGGTGACGGCATGGCGGTGAATCGCCGCCAGTCGCCCTCGAGCGCGATGACGAAGATCAGGGCGCCGACGCTCGTCATGTGCGACACGGGGGACTTCCGCGTTCCCATCACGCAGTCGTACGGGCTGTACCGGGCGCTGAAGGACAACCACGTCACGACCGAGTTCTACGCGATCCCGACGGGAGGACACTTTCCCGGCGATCCCGTGCGGCAGATGGACGTCTACCAGCGCTGGCTCGACTGGCTGCAGCGGTTCCTCTAGCTAGAGGAGCTCGTCGAGGTGGTCGAGGTCGTTGACGACCCGCCAGTGGCCGCCACCCTTCTCGACACGCGTGCGCCACTCGTCGAGGCGACCGAGGTACTGCCGCGGATCGAAGTTGTCGCTGCGCAGCTTGGTCACGTTGAGCGCGACGACGTCGAAGCCCTTGAAGTCGAGCGGGATGTCGCGCACGTAGCCCTTGGCGAGATCCTCCTTCATATCCGAGAGGATCAGGATCTCCTTGTGCGCCGGGTGCTTCTCGTTCAGGAACTCGATCGCCTGCAGCAGTCCGCCGGTGATGTCGGTATACGGGGCGGGTGACGACTGATCGATGAACTTCTCCACGCGGCTCGCGAAGGCGCGCTTCTGCGCGTTGGCGGTGCTCGGACGGTCATCGAAGGTGGCCTTGGCGATGATGTCCTTCTCGGTGAAGCTGCCGGTGTCGATGCGCGCCACCGCGATCGAGTCCGCGGACTGCAGGCGCGTCAGCGCGTACAGGGTGATCTGCTCGGCTTTCTTGACGTTGCGGTTGTAGGAACCGGAGGTATCGACGAGCAGATAGACGCCGGTGTTGCGCGCCGCCGGCGGCGCGCAGCTCGCGAGCACGAGGGTGCCGGCGAGCAGGAGCAGCAGACGCCTCATGACTGTGCCTCCTTCCACGCCTCGCGCTCCGCGGCGCCCGCCGCGGCCGCCGTCGCGTGACCGTTGCCGTTTCCGACCAGCAGGCGGGTCTCGATCCACAGCGGCACGAACAGCGGCAGGTCGTAGACCCGGCAGGCGAGCGCGCCGAGGTGGCGGGCGCCGTTGCCGAGCAGCCGCAGGATCAGGGCCAGCGCCTGCAGCACCGCGATGCCGATGAGGCCCACCACGGTGCGCAGCGAGTGCACGAAGGTCTCGAGCGGAATGGCCACGAACACCAGCGCGAAGGGCAGTACGAACCCCATGCCCATCTGTGCGGCGGTCGTGATCCACAGGTGCGAGTTCGCCATCGAGGCGGCCGTCTCGCCGCGCAGCAGCGCGTTGGTCGCCATCTCATCGAG
>JASHQW010000156.1 GCA_030038875.1 Gammaproteobacteria bacterium
ACGATCATGTTGTCCGTGCGCTTGTTGTGGCGGGTCTTCAAACCCTTGGTGTTCCAGCCCCACGGCGACACCGGGTGCGGGTTGCCCTGGCCGGACTTGCCCTCACCGCCGCCGTGCGGGTGATCGACCGGGTTCATGGCGAGTCCGCGCACCGTCGGGCGAATGCCGCGCCAGCGCTTGGCGCCCGCCTTGCCGTAGCTGCGCAGGTTGTGCTCGTCGTTCCCGACCTCGCCGATCGTGGCGCGGCAGTCGATGTGCACCTTGCGTATCTCGCCGGACTTCAAGCGCACGTAGGCGTAAATCCCCTCGCGGGCGGTGAAGGAGACCGAGCTGCCGGCGCTGCGGGCGAGCTGGCCGCCGCGGCCTGGCTTCAACTCCACGTTGTGAATGATCGAGCCGACCGGAACGTGGCGCAGCGACATGGAGTTGCCCGGCTTGATCGGCGCGTCGGCGCCCGAGCGCACCTCGTCGCCTGCCTTCACGCCCTTGGGCGCGAGGATGTAGCGCCACTCGCCGTCCGGGTACTTGATGAGCGCGAGGTGGCCGGTGCGGTTCGGATCGTACTCGAGCCGCTCGACGACCCCGGTGATGCCGTCCTTGTCGCGCTTGAAGTCGATGATGCGGTACTTCTGGGCCGAGCCGCCGCCCTTGTGGCGGGTGGTGATGCGGCCGAAGTGGTTACGGGCGCCGGTCTTGTACTGGTGAGCGGTGAGCGCCATGCGCGGCCCGCCCTTGTAGAGGTGCGAGCGGTCCACCTTGACGACCGCGCGCGTGCCGGGAGTGCGGGGCTTGTATTTGATGAGAGCCATAGCGGTGAGTCCTGTCAGGCCTTGGCGCGCGCTTCATAGTCGATGGTTTGACCCGGCGTGAGGCTCACATAGGCTTTCTTCCAGTCCTGGGTGCGCCCGGCGATGCGGCCGAAGCGGCGCTGCTTGCCGGGCTCATTGACCACCTGGACGCCTGCAACCTTGACGTCGAACATGAGCTCGACGGCCTTCCGGATGTCGGTCTTGCTCGCGTCGCGGCGCACGCGAAACGTGTACTGGTTGTGGTTCTGCATGGCGAGCGAGGTCTTCTCGGTCACGTGCGGAGCGATCAGCACGCTCATCAGCTGCTCACGGTTCACTGCAGGCGCTCCTCGATGAGCTTCACGGCGCCGACCGTCATCAGCACCTTGTCGTAAGCGGCGAGCGACACCGGGTTGAGCGCGGTCACTTCGAGCACCTCGACGTGCGGCAGATTGCGCGCGGCGAGCGCGAGCTTCTGATCCTGCGCCTCGACCACGATCAGCACCGAGGGGAGCGACCATTGCTTGAGCTGATTCGCGAGGAGCTTGGTTCTGGGCTCGCTCAACTGGATGCCGTCGGTCACCAGCAGGCGCTCGGTGCGCGCGAGCTCCGACAGCATCGAGCGCAGCGCGCCGCGGTACATCTTGCGGTTCACCTTCTGCTCGAAGCTGCGGGGCTTCGCGGCAAAGGTCTTGCCGCCGCCGACCCAGATGGGCGAGCGGTTGGAGCCGGCGCGCGCCTGGCCGGTGCCCTTCTGAGCATAGGGCTTGCGCCCGCCGCCACTCACCTCGGCGCGCGACTTCTGCGCCTTGGTGCCGCCACGGGCGGCGTTGCGGTAGGCGGTAAGCACCTGATGCACCAGCGCCTCGTTGAACTTGTGGCCGAAAGCGGCTTCAGACACCTGAAGCGTCGCCCCGCCGTTCACTGACTTGAGCTGCATGGCTTATTTCTTTCCCTGCTTGGCCGGGTCCTTCGACGCGCCGGAGCCGCTCTTGGTGGGAGCCAGGGTCTTGCGGTTCAAACGCCGCGCGGCCTTGAGCGAGGGGCGCACGATCACCTGTCCGCCCTCGACCCCCGGCACCGCGCCGCGGATCAGGAGCAGGTTTCTCTCGAGGTCGACCTGCACGACGCGCAGGTTCTCGTTGGTCCGCCGGCCGCCGCCCATGTGGCCCGACATGCGGCGGCCCTTGAACACGCGGCCCGGCGTCTGGCGCTGGCCAATCGAGCCCGGGGCCCGGTGCGACACGGAGTTACCGTGGCTCGCGTAACCGCCGGCGAAGTTGTGGCGCTTCATGGTGCCGGCGAAGCCCTTGCCCATCGTGGTGCCCGTGACATCCACCGCCTGGCCCTCCTTGAAGAGGTCGGCCTTGATCTCGGCGCCGGCTTTGAGGTCGCTCTTGTCCGCCTCGCTGAGGCGGAACTCGACGAGCGCACGGCCGGGAGCAACGCTGGCCTTCGCATAGTGACCCGCGACCGCCTTCGAGTAGAGCTGCGGCCGGCGGGTGCCATAGGTGACCTGAACGGCGCGGTAGCCGTCCTTCTCCTGCGACTTCAGCTGCGTGACGCGGTTCGGCAGAACCTCGACCACGGTGACCGGCACTGTCTCGCCGGCGTCCGTGAACACGCGCGTCATGCCGGCCTTGCGGCCGACGAGTCCGATAGCCATGTCTGTCCTCTACCCCAGTTGGCATGGAGCTAAGTTATTGAGACAACAGGAGATTTGCGCAAGCCAAAGGCTGCGCTGGTCTCGAGTGGTCTTGGAGCCCTCAAGCCCGGAAAGGCTTCGCTCCAACCTCGCCCGATGCCGCTTATGCGACTGGACCTCCGGAAACCGGGGGCCCAAAAGGGCGCGCAGTATAGGCGCGCGAGGGCGCGCAATCAACCCTGCGGCGAGGTATCCGCTACCTCCGCCTGCGCCGCCGGTGGAGAGGTGCCCGCCGCAGCGCAAGCAACGCCGGAAACGCACCGGTGGCCAGCCCATGCACCCAGTCATCGCACAGTGCGATGGCTTGCGCCGGTTCGAAGCTTGAGGGATTGAGACTCAGCTCGACCCACAGCCCATCCATGAGTGCCGAGAGACCGATGCGCGCCGCTCCCACCTTGAACGGGCGCACACCGGGCATCCGTTTCAGACGCGACAGAAGCGCTTCGAGAGTGGCGCGGGTCTCGCGGTCGACGCGCTCGCGCACGGTGCGCAGCTCGGGCGAATGCGGCACCAGGCTCCAGAATACCAGCCAGGTGCGAAAGATCGCCGGATCGAGGGCCCGAGGGGCGAACGAGGCAGAAAAGTAGGCATGCAGGGCCTCGAGCGGATCACCTGCCACGGCGAGCGCCGGGCCGCGGCTCTGGGCCAGCAGCCGTTCGGCCAGGGACTCGTAGGCAGCGGCAACCAGGGCGTCGATGCCGAGGAAGTGATGGGTGATGAGCCCCATCGAGACCCCCGCCTCGGCGCTGATACGGCGTACGGACACTCCCTCGTGGCCGAGCCTGCTCAGGCAGGCGAGCGTGGCGGCTATGAGCTCCTCGCGGCGCGCGTCGGGCGGCGCCCGGCGGAACTTCGGCTCCGCCGCGGCGTCAGACCGCCTCACCGGCCCGCGCCCGCAGGAACCTCAGGCGACTCTCGACGTCTTCCTTGTTCATATAAACCCCGGCGAGACGCCGATAGCCCGTGTACGCGTCACGCGCGTGCAGCACGCGCCAGTTGTCGAACAACAGCACGGAGCCCGGCAGCAGCCGGCGGCGGTGCTGGAGCTGTGGGTCGCTGCAGAGTGCATTGAAGGTCGCGAGCGCACGGTAGAAGGCGCGCTGGCGCGCCGGCTGCAGAGTGAACGGCGCGCGATCCAGGTTGTTGTAGCTCACCTGCACCAGCTTGTCTGATTCGTCGAGCCTGAACAGCGGCCGGCGCGCCATCAGATGAATCCCGCGTGCCTCGTCAAGGTACTGGCCGGGAATTGCCACCTCGCTGAGCAATTGAAAATCCGCGCGAGCGTCACGCCGCATGATTTCGGCAATCCTGAAGCCGTCAATCAGCACGTTCTCGCCGCCGGTGCACTCCGCGGCCAGACAATGGAACATCTGGTAACCCGGCGCATCGAGGCTGTAGGTGCCGTCGGTGTGCGGGCCGATGGCCATGCTCGTGTAAGCCGTATCCTTATGCTCGAGATTGGCGGTGAAATCCCAGTAGCCGCCGAAGATCGTCTGGCGCGTGTAGGCAATCCGCGCCGCGACCGCCTGAGTGGCCTCCGGCGTACCGGGCACCCCTTCGACGAAGCTGAAGCCGACTTGCGCGATCTGCTCGAGGAATTCCTTCACCGCGGCCTGGGTGCTCATGAACGCGGCGTATGCGACCGACGGAACGTGCCCGGCGATCTCGTCGCGGCTCCAGGTGCGAATCGTCGCGGGCAGGACATCGGGATCGGCGCGCAGAGCCGCGAGAAATGCCGCGTTGAAGCGGCTCACATGGCCACCCTCGGCCCATTCGACTTTCAGCCCGCGGCCCTGATCCTCGACGGTGATCGCGCGCGCCCCTATATCGGCGCCGAGACGGAAGGTATCGACGAGCCGCTGCCCGGTGTCCGGGTGCAGGCTCGCCGGGCAATTGTCGCGCAGCCACATCAGCGGCAGGGTCGTCGGGTGCCGCGCGTCGCTCCAGGTGAGCTCGAGGTCCTGGCCCCGGATCGTCGCTGCCCGCAAGGTCGCTGTCATGGTAGGTCTCCGCTGCGTCCCGGTGCTTATTATGCGGTCGCATAATAGCATGGCAGGCGCGGGGCCGCTCGCTAGAGCGGGCAGGCAGCCCGATCAGCCGCGGTAGAACCACCTCATCAGCCGCAGCTGCAGCCGCCTGAGGGCGAACAGCTGATCGATCTGGCGGTGCTTGCCCGGCCCGTAGGGGGGGAGGAAGGTCTTGAAGGCTCCACCCCGGCCCTTGACGAACATCCCGCGGGGATTGGAGAACTCGCGGAAGCCGTCGTGGCCGTGATAGCGGCCGCTGCCGCTGCGGCCGACGCCGCCGAAGCCGAGCTCATCGAGCCCTGCCTGGGCGGCGATCGCATTCACCCCGTAGCCTCCCGAGAAGGTCTCGCGGCGGAAGCGCTCCACGAGCGCCGCATCCCGCGTGTAGAGGTAGAGCGCGAGCGGCCGCTCGACGCGCTTGAGTGTGTCGATGACCGCATCCAGGGAATCGTAGGGAATCACCGGCAGCAGCGGCCCGAAGATCTCCTCCTGCATGAGGCGCAGGCGCGGATCGGGATCGATGACGAGTGATACCGGCAGGCGGCGGGTGGTCGCGTCCACCGCACCGTCGGCATCGAGCTGGATGATGCGCGCGCCGGCGCGGCGCGCTTCCTCGACCAACTGCAACTGCCTCTCGAAATGCCGCGGGCTGATGATGCCGGTGCAGTGCCCGGTGCGCGAATAGTCGCGCAGCGCGCGCTCGAAATGCGCCCGTGCGAGCGCCACGAACTCCTCGAGCTGCGCGCGCGGCACGAGACAGTGATCCGCCGAGACGCACATCTGGCCGCCGTTGACGAGCTTGACGCCGAGGGCGAGGCCGACGTGCTCGGCCGTGACGGCGTCGGCCGCGAAGATGGCCGGATTCTTGCCGCCGAGCTCGAGCGTCACCGGCACCAGATTCCCGGCCGCCGCGAGCGCAACCTGACGCCCGACTTCCGGGTTGCCGGTAAAGAGCAGGTGATCCCAGCGCAGCGCCGTAAAGGCGCGCCCGAGCTCGACACCGCCGTTGACCACGGCGACGTGATCGGCGGCGAAGGTGCGCGCGATGATCTCCTGCGCCAGCTGCCCGCAGGCCGGGGTGTACTCGGACATCTTGATGATGACGCGGTTGCCCGCGGCCAGCATGTCGGCGAGCGGCCCGAGCGATAGATCGAACGGGAAGTTCCACGGCACGACGACGCCGGTGACGCCCTTGGGCTGCCAGGCGACATACGCCCTGCTGGTACCGAAGGACAGCCGCTCCACGCGCCGCCGCTCCGGGCGCATCCAGCGCCCGACATGCCGCGCCGCCGACAGAGCACGGCTCAGGGGTCCGCCGACGTCGACCAGATCGGCCGTGGCATCCGGGTGCACGGCGAAGTCGGCGCGCAGCGCCGCGCGCATGCGCTCGCGGTTGTCGAGCAGCGCCTGCGCGAGCGCATACAGATGCGCGCGCCGCTCGCGCGCCTCGGGGAAGGGATGGCGGAGAAAGGCCTGCCGGTGCGCGCTGAAGCGCTGCTGCAGCTCCGCGATGGCGGCGCTATCGGAATCGGATGCGGCGGGAACGGCTGCCATGGGCCTCGAAGGAACGTGCGTGATGGTTCGCCTGGCGATAGTTAGGCACCTGCCTAACTATCGTTGCGGGGACCTATCACCGCTCCGGGGGTTTCGCACCGCAGCGCGCCGGGCCGCCCGCACCGCTCAGTTCAGCTTGATCTGGACGTCCACGCCCGCCGGCAGCTCGAGCTTCATGAGCGCATCCACCGTCTTGTCGGTGGGGTTCATGATGTCCATGAGGCGCTTGTGGGTGCGCAGCTC
>JASHQW010000157.1 GCA_030038875.1 Gammaproteobacteria bacterium
CTCGACGACATCAACTTCCCGCACAGCGGTCAGCAGGCGACGCTGCAGTGGAGCGCCAATCGCGACGCCTCGCTCGGCCAGTATTCGGACCAGGTGACGATGAGTTACCTCGGCGCCTATTCCTTCGGCCGCGACACCTTCTCCTTCTCGGCCGCGGGCGGCACTACGCTGCAGGCGAACGGTGCCACCGACCTCAATCTGCAGTTTCCGCTCGGCGGATTCCTCAATCTCTCGGGACTGCGCGCGTACTCGCTCCTCGGACCCAACTTCGGCATCGCCCGGCTCCTTTATTACCGGCAGATCGGCCGGGGCGGACCGGGTTACTTCGACGTGCCGACCTATCTCGGCGCCTCGCTCGAGGCGGGCAACGTCTGGCAGAGCCGCAGTGATGCGAGCTTCAGCAACACGCAAAAGGACGCCAGCGTGTTTCTCGGCATGGACACCTTGCTCGGACCGCTCTACATCGCCACCGGCTTCGACCAGCATGGCAACGAGGCCTTCTACCTGTTCCTCGGCCGGACGTTTTAGTAGTTGCTCATCGCTCGGCATGAGTTCCCGCACGGCGTGAAGCCGCCGCAGAGGCACAGGGATGTGCCCGCCGCCGCAGGCGGCGAGCGGCGCGTCGAAACCGCGCTTTTGGCGCGCCGCTGCGAGCATCGTGACAGGATGTCCGATGCGAGCTTGATGACTAGAGCTCGCGGCGGTAGACGATGAATCCGGAGCGCTCCGCAACCGCGTCGTAGAGCCGCAGCGCGCTGCGATTCGATTCGTGCGTCTGCCAGTAGAGGCGGGTGGTGCCTGCGGCGCGCGCACGCTCGGCGACCGCGCCGATCAGCGAGCGGCCGACGCCCTGGCCGCGCGCATCGTCGGCCGTGTAGAGGTCCTGCAGGTAGCACACGGGCTCGATGCGGATCGTGCTGCGGTGGAAGAGGTAGTGGGCGAGGCCGACGAGCCGTCCCACCGCTTCGGCGACCAGCGCGTGCACCGGCTCCGCGGCATCGAGGAAGCGCAGCCAGGTCGTCCAGGTGATCTCGGCGGCGAGCGCGGTCGGGCCCGCGCGGCCGTAGAAGGCGTTGTAGCCCTCCCAGAGCGGCAGCCACTGCGCGAGATCCGCCGCCGCCACGGGGCGAACGAGCGCGTCGCGCGCCGCCGCGGTCATGCGTCGCCGGTCGGAACGATCGCGGCGGTCTCGGCCATGAGGATCACCGTGCGCTCGGGCGCCCGCGTACGGTGGACCACGCCGCTCGGTACCACGAAGCCCTGCTGCGGCCTGAGCTCGATAGAGCGGCCCTCGAGGTCGACGATGAAGCGCCCTTCGAGCACGAAGAAGAACTCATCGTCCCGGTCATGCTTGTGCCAGTGGTACTCGCCCGGCTCGAACACGCCGAGGCGAATGACCGAGTCATTGACTTTGCAGAGTGTCTGGTTGTACCAGGGGTGCCGAACCTCAGCGACCAGAGCCGGCACGTCGACCACGCTCAAGGGAGCGAACTTGATGTCGAGGTGCGTCTCGTAAGGGTAGGTCGAGGGGTCCCTCGCTGCGGGGCTGGCCATGGAGATTCTCCTTCGCTGCGGGCGTCGGCGCGCGGCCACAAGGTAACAGGTAACGGGACGGCCGAGGCAGCTACAGCGGGCGGTGGTTACACCGGAGCTGTTCCGCGCCGCGACCGGTACAGGCCTCTACAACCCGCGGCTTTCGGCGAGCTTCTCGATCTTCTTGAATACCAGGGCAGGCTTGTCGCCCGCGCGTGAGTACTCGTGCCGACGGCTCATCTCCGCGAGCGCCGCATCGCGCTCGGCCGGCGTCGGGTACCAGTGCAGACGCTGCCACTCCGGACCGAGGAGCTTGCGGAACGGGTCCCCCGGCGGCAGGCTCACACGGATGCCGTAGGGCCGCAGCCTCTCGATCGGCGGCGTGGTCAGATTCTGCGGCTGGCTGATGCCCATGCGGGAAAGCTTAGCATGGGCGCGCGAGGGGCTTGAGTCACCGCGCCCAAGTCCCCACACTGCACGGCAGTACCTATAAGGAGGCTCCCATGGCCCTGGCGCGCAAGAGATCGGACATGCCCGCAAAGAGCGAGGCCCTGCCGGGACGCGGCACACCGATGAAGGTCCGCGAGGTGCATTTCGTCAACGGCCACCGCACCGTTCCGCCCTTCCCCGCCGGGATGAGCGAAGCGGTATTCGCACTCGGCTGCTTCTGGGGAGCGGAGCGGCTCTTCTGGGAGCTTCCCGGTGTCTATTCGACCGCGGTGGGCTACGCCGGCGGCTTCACCCCCAATCCGACCTACGAGGAAGTCTGCACCGGAGAGACCGGGCACGCCGAGGTCGTGCGGGTGATCTATGACCCGAAGAAGATCGGCTACGAGCAGCTCCTCAAGGCATTCTGGGAATCGCACGATCCGACCCAGGGCATGAGGCAGGGCAACGACATCGGCACGCAGTACCGCTCGGCGATCTACGCGCTCGACGCGGGGCAACACGCAGCCGCCGAGGAGTCGCGACGCATCTACCAGGACGGCCTCACCGCCGCCGGGCGCGGGAAGATCACCACCGAGATCCGCGACGCGCCGGAGTTCTTCTACGCCGAGGACTATCACCAGCAGTACCTGGCGAAGAATCCCAACGGCTATTGCGGCTTGGGCGGCTGCGGAGTGCCCTTTGAATCTGCGTGGGTCGGGGGCCATGAACAACGCGGATAGAAGCATCGCGGCACAGGAGGTGGCAGCTCTGCTGGAGACCCAGGCCCGGCAGGTACAGACGTTATTCCGCAATACGCTCGAGGGCGCGCCGGTCGGCATCGCATTCGCGGACCGTCAGGGCCGTTATCGCCACTGCAATGCGGCCTTCTGCGCCATGCTCGGCTTCGATGCCGAGGAGCTCAAGAGCGAGTCGATGGAGAGCCTCACGCACGCGGCG
>JASHQW010000029.1 GCA_030038875.1 Gammaproteobacteria bacterium
CAACGAGCCCTGTCCGTGCGGCTCCGGCAAGAAATACAAGCACTGCCACGGCGCGCTCTCGAGCGTCGAGTAGCGCCCGTGAGGAGGGCGCGGCCATGATTCTCGTCGTGGCGGCGGCCCTCTACGACCGTGAGGGACGCGTCCTCATCGCGCAACGCCCGCCGGGCAAGCACCAGGGCGGGCACTGGGAATTCCCCGGAGGCAAGGTGGCGCCGGGCGAGGCGGAATCCGCCGCGCTCGCGCGCGAGCTGCGTGAGGAGCTCGGGATCGAGGTGACCGCGAGCCGCCCCTTCATGAGACTTAAGCATTCGTACCCGGATCGCAGCGTCGAGCTCTCGATGTGGATCGTGGAGCGCTTTCGCGGCAGCCCGCACGGGCTCGACGGGCAGGAGCTTCGCTGGGTGGCGCCTGCGGATCTCGGGCGAGAGGATCTGCTCGAGGCCGACCGGCCGTTCGTCGAGGCGCTGCGGGACCTGCCGCCGCCGGATGTACAATGACTTCACTCACCCAATGGGATTGATATGGCAGCTCCGAACGATCTTCCGGAAGTCGAGCTCGACACCAAGAACCTCTACCGCGAGGACGTCTTCACCGACCGCCGCGCGGGCAGCATCCGCCGCCTGACTCCCGTCACGGCCGACGGCTCCCCCGATGCCGCGCGGGCGGTGCTGTTCTCCGGTCAGACGCAGCTGCTCACCCCGGCGGGTATTCTGCCGCTCGGGTTCGAGATCGAGGCGCGTACGCTCGAGGAGGCGCTGAAGAAGTTCCCCGAGGGGGTGAAGGTCGCGCTCGAGCAGGCGATCGATGAGGCGCGGGAGCTGCGCCGCGAGGCCGCCTCGCGCATCGTGGTGCCCGAGGTGGGCGGGGGCCTCGGTCCCGGGGCGGGCCCGGCCGCAGGCGGCGGCAAGATCAAGTTCCCCTGACCCCTTGAGGCGCGCCCGCTCGGGCGCGCGCGCGAAGGAAAGCCATGAAAGCCGTACGCTCCCTGTGGGTCGTGGGCATCATCGTCGCCGCGTCCCTGGCCGCCGTCGTGCTCGCCGCGTGTGTCGGCGCGCAGTTAGGTAACCGCGAGCCGGCGCCGGGTCCCGGGCCGGGCGGCAAGCCCATGCCGACCGCCTCGGATACCGCGCTGGGCCTCCCGCCCGTGGCGACCGCGCCGGCCGTGGCCGCGGCGCCGATCTATCCGATGACCGCCAGCGTCGGCGTCAGCGACAACTTCTTCGGCACCAAGGTCGCGGATCCCTATCGGTGGCTCGAGGACCTCAACTCGCCGGCGGTCCAGCAATGGGTGGCGGCCGAGAACGCGGTGTCGCGGCCGCGGCTCGCGGAGCTTCCGCAGCGTGCCTGGCTCAAGAAGCGCCTCGCGGAGCTGTGGAACTACGAGCGCTACGAGCTGCCGGTCAGGCGCGGCCCGCATTATTTCTTCCTCCACAACGAGGGCCGGCAGAACCAGAGCGTGCTGTATGTCTCCGAGCAGCTCGACTCTCCCGGGCGCGTACTGTTCGATCCCAACGCGGTGCGCGCCGATGCGACCGTCGCACTGGCGGCCTTCACGCCGGACGAGCAGGGCAGCGTCGTCGCCTATGCGACCTCCGACGGGGGCACCGACTGGCAGATCTGGCGTTTCCGCCGCGTGAGCGATGCGACCGATCTGCCCGATGAGCTGCGTTACACCAAGTTCTGGGGCGTGTCGTGGGCGCACGACGGCTCGGGCGTCTACTACAGCCGCTATCCGACGCTCGCTGCCGGTCAGGGCGACGATGCGGGGCGGCCGGCGCTTTACTTCCACGCGCTCGGCACCCCTCAGGCGCAGGACCGCCTGGTGTACGAGGTGACCGATCACTCGACGCGCATCCCCTCAGGCAGGGTCACCGAGGACGGCAATTACCTCGTGATCACGCTCTTTGACGGTTACGAGAAAAATGGCGTCGACGTGCTCGACCTGCGCCGCCCGGGCGCGAAGGTGCAGCCCCTGTTCTCGGAGTGGGATGCGCTCTACACCTTCATCGGGGCGCACGGCGATGAGCTCTACTTCCGCACTACCAAGGACGCGCCCTTCGGCCGCGTCATCGCGGTCGATGCGCGTGGCGCGCCGCCTAGCCCCCGCACGGTCGTGCCCGAAGGGAGCACCACGCTCGAGGAAGCCACTTACGTCGGCGGGCGCATTCTCGCGCGTTATGTCGAGGAGGCGCACGGCGTGGCGCGCGTCTACGAGCGCGACGGCCGCCCGGCCGGCGAGGTACCGCTTCCCGGCAAGGGCGGAGTCGACGGCCTCCAGGGCGAGGGGCGCCAGACCGAGACCTTCTTCGGCTACACGGACTATCTGACGCCGCACCGGATCTATCGCCTCGATGTCCTCTCGAACCAGGCGACGCTGTGGCGCGAGCCGCACATTCCCGCCTCGACCGCCGCCTATGTGACAAGCCAGGTGTTCTTCCACAGCAAGGACGGCACGCGCGTGCCCATGTACATCACGCACCGCCGCGACCTGGTGAAGGACAGCAACCAGCCGGTGCTGCTCTACGGTTACGGCGGATTCAACGTCTCACTGACGCCGCAATACCGCCCGCAGGTACAGGCATGGCTCGAGATGGGCGGCGTCTATGCGGAGGCGAACCTGCGTGGCGGCGGGGAGTACGGCGAGGCCTGGCACAAGGCCGGCACGCTCGCGAACAAGCAGCACGTGTTCGATGACTTCATCGCCGCGGCCGAATACCTGATCCAGGAGCACTACACGCGCAGCGCGCGCTTAGGGATTTACGGCCGCAGCAACGGCGGGCTCCTCATCGGCGCGGTGCTCACCCAGCGCCCGGGGCTCTTCGGGGTGGCGCTGCCCGCGGTGGGTGTGCTCGACATGCTGCGCTACCAGACCGCGAGCGCCAACGCGCGCCAGTGGTCGTCCGACTTCGGACTGGCGGAGAACCCGGAGCAGTTTCGTGCGCTCTATGCGTATTCGCCCTACCAGAACGTGAAGAAGGGCACGTGCTACCCGCCGACTCTCATTACCACCGCGGATCACGACGATCGGGTCGTGCCCTGGCACAGCTACAAGTTCGCCGCGGCGTTGCAGGCCGCGCAGAGCTGCCCGAATCCCATCCTCATCCGCATCGAGACCCGCGCGGGCCACGGCGCCGGCAAGCCCGTATGGATGCAGATCGACGACTTCGCCGACCAGTGGGCCTTCCTCGCGAAGTGGCTGGGGGTGAACGCACCGG